>JAFGCM010000100.1 GCA_016932635.1 Candidatus Omnitrophota bacterium | reverse complement strand
TGGTAATTGTAATTTGTTTGTAATTTGTGTATTGCCTGCCTGCCGGCGTTACTAGCTTCTACTCTTAATCTGGCACTCCTGAGGATATAAATAAAGCGGCACCAGGCTATTGGCATCGTCAAATCTCTTTTTCTGAAAACGCTCACAGGCTATGGACACTGCTTGCGCTACCCGCGGATACCAAAATTTCTCTTCGGCAAAGCTCGCTTTGATGTTTTTACTTTTCGCTATTCTTTCGCGATAAATCTTAATGGCATCGCCTAAAAAAAGAACCTCACCTTTTAAATTCCTCATCAATTCATCAAGCGGCAGCAGCAGATAACGGCTACTGCGTTTAATCCTATTATTGTCTATCCGGTACAAACAGGAGTAAACCTTATTTTGCTTGGCATCGATAATCACGCATAATTGCTGCGCCGTCGGTTTGATCCTCCGGAACGCCTGCGCCAAAATATCCAGGCTGGGAATAGCCACCACCGGTTTTCGCAACACAAAGGCCAAGCCCTTAACTGCCGTAATTCCGATCCGCAACCCTGTAAATGAACCAGGGCCCCTGCCTATACAAAAACCGTCGATTTTCTTTAAAGGCACCTGGGCCCGCTTTAATATTTTATCTATTAATACAGCCAGGCGCAAGGAATGTTTCCGATCCAGCATCCGGCGCATCTGGCTTAAAATTTTAGTGTCTTCAGCCACCGCCAGGCTCAAATATTTGCTCGATGTGTCTAACAGTAACATTCTCATTAGGAAGCCTTAAGGCTCGCGCAAAAAAGCATTCTTTATTAACTCTACATACCGCTTGCTATGCGCGAAAAAACTAATCGCTCTTTGCTGCTCACCCTGAACAGCTAATCTCACCTCCAGATAATCGGGTAAAAGCAGCTTCATCTTTTCTGCCCATTCGATTACGCAGACGCCCTCGTTGAATAAATATTCCTGAAGGCCCAACTGTTCAATATCCTTGATTTTATCCAGACGGTATAAATCAAAATGATACAACGGAAGGCGCGCTGGATATTCTCTGATTAATACAAACGATGGGCTGGCTACCTGATGCTCCTCTTTTAGCCCCAGTCCGCGAGCTATGCCTCTGACCAGCGTAGTTTTACCCGAGCCTAATTCACCGATCAGGCCCAGCACATCGCCGGCTTGTAAATATCGGCCTAAGCGCTCGCCTAATTTAATTGTCTGCTGTTCTGAATCTGTAACAATGCGCATTTTAAATTATTTCTTTTTTCCTTGGTTTTCGTCCGTCGGTATGGGTTTCGGTTACGTATCGGTTTCGTCTGTCGGTTTGGTTTTTCGTCCTACCACGATAAACGATACGTAACCCAAACCAAAACCTTTTAAGACGAAACCAAAGTATTTGAAGTCATAAAATCTTAAAAGTGCCTAAATCCCTTCTGTTTTAAGCGCTCAATCCTAGCTTTGTTATCAATGAGCTGTAAGCCCTTTTTTCTTTCTACGACCTTTCCGATGCAAGAAATGGTAAACTTTGCGCTTTTTTTATGTAATCTGCGCACTGAACTTAACGGCACGGTAAACAAAAGCTCAAAGTCTTCTCCCTGAAAAAGAGCCTGATTTAAGGTCGCGCCCCGGGAAACCGGGATCAACTGTTCAAAAATAACCGCTCCTACTTTACTTGATTGGGCGATGCGTTCTAAATCAGAGGCCAAACCATCGGAAAGGTCAATCATTGCGCTAGGCTTAAATTTCTTAATTATCTGTTGAGCTTCGGCAACCCGGGGAAAAAAATTAAATTGCTTCAAGTTTCTTGAACCTCCTAAGCTGCCGGTAACAAAAATTAAATCGCCCAGTCCCGCTCTTGAGCGTAAGGTTAGGTTAGTTTTTTTGACCTGGCCCAGTAAAGTAATGCATAAAGTAATTTTGCTTGAGCGCACCGTATCTCCACCCACAATATTAAGTCCATATTCTTGGGCTAAGGTGTTAATGCCACGCATGATGTCATCTACCGCACGCAGGCAAAGCCCGCGGGGAAGACCCAGCGAAACAACAGCATATTTAGGAACTCCACCCATGGCTGCGATATCGCTGATATTTACTGCCAGGGCCTTGCGGCCAATCTGGGTAAAAGTGGCCTCTTGGCGGCTAAAATGCACCCCTTCTATCAGCATATCCGTAGTAAACAATAAGTAGCTTTCCTTAGTATAAGGAAGTACCGCTGTGTCATCACCGATACCTTGGATTACCGACTTATCGACAGCAATCTTCTTGACCATCCGTTCAATCAAGCCAAACTCTCCAATTTTCCGCAAGTTGCTCATTTCAGCCCACCAATTTTTTTAAAGCTTTTTTTATAAGGCCTACGTAAGATTCCCCGTTCGGTAACAATGGCGGAAATTAAATGCTGCGGCGTAACATCAAAGGCCGGATTATATACTTTGACATTTGCCGGCGCGACCTGACGGCCGAAGACTGACCTGACCTCCTGGGGATCTCTTTGTTCAATGGGGATATCTTTACCTGTTCTAAGCCGTAAATCAAAACTGGAAACCGGCGCCACAACATAGAAAGGCAGGCGATGAAAACAAGCCAAGACAGCCAGGTTATAAGTGCCGATTTTATTGGCGGTATCACCATTGGCAGCAATCCGGTCGGCACCCACAAAAATCTTATTAATCTTTCCCTCTTTCATCAACTCAGCCGCCATATTATCGCAGATTAAAGTAACGTCAACTTTGTGTTGCAGCAGCTCCCAGCAGGTCAGCCGGGCTCCCTGCAATACCGGTCGGGTCTCATCCGCATAAACCTTAATCCGTTTGCCTTGAAGCCGAGCCTGGTAAATTACTCCTAATGCCGTGCCAAAATCGGCCGTAGCTAAGGCCCCGGCATTACAATGGGTAAGAATAATATCCTTATCTTTGATTAATTTACTGCCAAAACGGGCGAGGCTGCGGCAAATATCTTTATCTTCTTGCAAAATCTTCTGTGCCTCTTTAAGTAAAAGCCTGTTTAAAAAAGCCTGGCTCTTGTGCGCATGCAACCGCACAGCCCGTTCCATTCTTTCCAAGGCCCAAAACAGATTGACCGCGGTAGGCCGGGCCTGGCGCAGATATTCAGTAACTCGCTTAAGCCTATTTTCAAACTGGCTAAAACTCTTCAGCCTAACATCGCGTATCCCCAAGACTACAGCAAAGGCCGCGGCAATGCCAATGGCCGGGGCCCCGCGCACCTGCAAGTTTTTAATTGCCCGCCAAACTGACTGTAAATTATCTAATTCCAAATATACCAGCTGTGCCGGAAGTTTAGTCTGGTCAATAATTCTTAAGCTATTGCGTTTCCATTCCAAAGTAGGAATAGGCATAATTATTCCAAATTTATTAGATATCTGACTAAAAATAACATCGCCAGCATCACAGAGTTATGTACGATATGAATAGTAATTGCCGGAATCAGCGAGCCGCTTTTCTCATAGACATAGGCTAATAAAAATCCTAAGGCGGCAATCGGCAAAAAACCAAACACGTTTGCATGCAAGGCGGAAAAGATAACTGCAGTTAAGACAATCGCAGCCTTGGCGCCTAAGCTGCGCTTCAAGGCATTGTAGGCAAAACCACGGAAAAATACCTCTTCCACAACCGGCCCCAACAGCACTACCATCAGCGTAGAATAAATTAAAAGCCAGATTCTCTTTTCTTCAAGAAATAGTTTAAATAAATTCTGGACCGGAGGCTGATAATTAAAGTAGCTCGCTATCCAGATGATCATCAAGAAGAGAAAAGCTAAGACCGGTAAAAAGGCAACGTAACTTAAACAACCTAAAACAATGTTTTTGCCAATATTTTTTATCTTTAAGCCCAAGCTCGCCAGGCCCTGTTTGTATTTTTTTGTCACAAAATAGATAACTAGACCCAAAAGCGTCAAATCTAAAATTCCTGTGTTTAACAAAGTGCTAGCCGGCAAATTTTTTTTTGCATCTGGCGTAGAGGGAAAAAATCCGGTTTGAACAAGATGCATCACGTACCCTAAAAACAACGCGATGATGCTCAGCCTGAAAATATCCCAGACTCTCCACTTTACTCGCGGATGTCTTAGGGGCGCCAAAAATAATTTTTTCTTTTTAATCTTGGCCATTAAGATGCGGATGTCCAAGAAAATTCCGAAAGAAAACAAAAATAATGCGCCCAAGCCCAGCAGATTTAAGAAAACGAAGAGATATTTCCTGCCCTCGACCAGCTGGCGTAATTTTATCTCCTTATCCACAAAGGATGGATAGCTCGTTTCCTGTTTACTTTCCAGGGAAGCAGAAAGGTGTTGAGTAGCAATCGATGAGGCATTGACCAGGAGAATAAAGCTCAACATCAAAAAGTAGATTCTTTCTTGATTGAGGAAAGCCCTGATTTTGCGGATGTTCAATTTTGAAGACATTATATTATGCGGGGAAAAAGCGGTTGCCCTTTCTTAATCGCCGTGCCTAAAGGATATCCCGGGAATTTCACTAACTGCTCAAACAGCTGCTGATTTAAATCTTCCTTTAACCCCAGCTGTCCAAGCATTTTTAAGGAAGTTGCCGGGATAAACGGATAAACCAAAATTGCCACCAGCCTGAGCACCTCAGCCAGGTTGTAAACTATCCTGCTGAGACGCTCGGTATTGTGCTCTTTAGATAATCTCCAAGGCTGGCTATCTTCAATATATTTGTTAGCCGTATTAATCAGGATCCAGATCGCATCTAAGGCCTGGCCGAATTCAATATTGTCCATAGCCTGAAAATACTTCTGGGGTAATTCTTTAGTTTGGCAAACCAAATGTTGATCAAAGTCCTGGACAGCTCCCGGCTGAGGTATGCTCCCTTGAAAATATTTCTCAATCATCGTTAAGGATCGGTGCAGTAAATTGCCTAAGTCATTGGCTAAATCGCTATTTAACCGGCCAATTAAGGCTTTTTCGCTATAACTGCCGTCTAATCC
>JAFGCM010000099.1 GCA_016932635.1 Candidatus Omnitrophota bacterium | reverse complement strand
CAGAAGCTCATTAAGCGATAAACACTGGCTCTATTTCCCCGAAGATAAGTTTATTTTCTTTCGCGTCGGGTTCCCGACAAACTTTTCCAGTTCAGTTGCCCCGCCAGGAAAAAGTTCTTTGTATGCCGAAGTAGCTTATGCCAAATATCATCCTTTGAATCAAGCGAAGTTAACGCGAAGGATAATGCAAGATTTACGCCGGGCGAAAATCTTATCCAGCAAAGATACTGTTGAGGTTTGCCTGCCTTTAGATATTAAATACGGCTATGTAATCTATGACCACAATTACAAAAAAAGCACAGAGTTAATTCATCGTTTTCTTCAAGACCACCAGGTTTATGCTATCGGCCGTTACGGCCGCTGGAAATATATGTCGATGGAAGATACAATTTTAGACGCTTTGGCTATCGCCGCTTTTTTGAGCGGAAAGCAGTAAGGCCATAATTATCCACCAAAAAGCAGCGACTTCAGGAAGGAAGAAACTAAAATCGACGAAATTATGGATCGGGAAACTAAAACTGGCAATGACTAGCCCGGCATATAATTTATCTTTACTTAGCTTGGTTGAGTGCGTTGCCCAAAAGGCCTGGCTAATAAATCCTAAAAAGCCAATTATTCCTAACAGGCCCATTTCCGCCCAAATTTGCAAATAGGAATTATGCGCAAATTGGCTGTTCAGGGCGCTAAAGTTTCCCAGGCCGCTGCCGCGCCAAGGATGCCTTAAAATAATTACCCAGGTCTTCTGCCAGTAATCTAATCTATTAGTCAGGGAAAATAAAGAACCGGTAAAATAGGCTGAGCGGTAATTACGCAGGATAACGACCAACGCCAGCGCCAAAAAAACAGTTACTAAAATAAACAGCCCCCGTTTGCTCCAGGATTTAGAGAAAAAAGTAATGTAGAGTAAAAGCGCAAGGAAAAGGCTGAACAGCGCCCCCACGGATTGACTCAATAATAACAGCGCCAGCATAGGCAAAATAAAGACAAGATGTTGAATTTTTTTTGAGAACGCGCCCAGGCCAAGCGGTAGCGCCATAATTAAATATCCGGCGAGCATATTGGGCAGGACAAAAGGCATGAAGGCCCTTTTGCGGTTTAAAAATTCCCGGGCAAAGGGGTAAATTATTTTTTGCTCACTTAGATATCCTAAGAGCTCCCTGGGGCCGCTGTGAAACCAGTATAGCGCATAGCTGCTCACGCAGACTGCGCTGAAGATCACGGTATTGATGATTGTTCTTTGTTGTTGCTGGTTAGCCGTAAGCACAGCATAAAAAATAAAAAAACAGCTTAAAGATTGAGGCAGCAGTGCTTGGCTTTTGCCGGGGTTAGTCGAGAAAAAGACAGCGGCAATTACTGCCAGGAAGAATAAGCACAAAAATCCCTGCGCAGGATAAACTTTATTGATCTTCTTTTTAGAGGCAAGGAAACAAAAGCAAACTATAAGTAAAAGACAGCTATAATAGCGCTCGGCCATAGGATAGCTGAGCGAAGAGACAAAGGGCCTTAAGAAAATAAGGATTAAAATCAGCTTAAACGCCATAGGATGATTTTACCTTAAGATTAAAAGCTCGTCAAGAATTGTTTCGCTTGACAAAGGATTTTTTTTATGTTATCTTTTTATCTATAGGCGGTTAGAACAGTTAAGTGGGTGAGAAAAATGCCATACTTTATCTATAAGGTGCGGGATGCCCAGGGGCATGAGCGCGAGGGCGAGCAAGAGGCAGCCAGCGAAGAGGCGCTGATTACCCAACTGCAGAATGAAGGACTGCTGATCATCTCTGTGGCCCAAAGAGAAAAGGTGGAAAAGTCGGTAAGCATGCGCCGGCGCTTGCATTTTCGGGTGACGATAGACGATTTGATTATTTTTACCCGCCAACTAGCGACAATGTTAGAGGCCGGGGTGACTTTGCTGGAGAGTTTAGACGTCTTAAGCAAGCAAATCGAAAGCCGGCCGTTACTTGAGACGGTGGAGCAGGTCAAACATGATGTATCCGCAGGCAGCACTTTTCGCGACGCCTTAGCCAGGCATCCCAAGATATTCTCGGATTTTTGGGTGAATGTAGTAGAAACTGGTGAGGCCTCCGGCACCCTGCCGGCCAGCCTCACCCAGTTGGCCGATTATTTAGAGTCGGCTTCCTCGTTGCGCCAAAAGATTGTTTCAGCCTTAATTTATCCGGTCATTCTGATTGTGATGGCCTTTGCGGCCTTAATTGTATTCACTGTCTGGATTGTCCCGGTGTTTTCCCGGGTTTTTGATAATTTTGACGTAGCTTTACCGGTACTGACTAATATGGTGATTGCGTTCAGCAGCTTTGCCCGCCGGTATATCCTGGTCTTTTGTGCGGGCTTAGCCGGCTTAGCTATCTTTCTGCGCAAATATGTCCAGACGGAAAAAGGAAAATGGCAGTTTGACCAGTTAAAGTTTAAGCTGCCGATTATATCTTCGCTTTTCCAGCGTATTGCCATTGAGCGCTTTGCCAGCGGATTAGGCACCTTGATTGAAAGCGGCGTGCCTATTCTTTACGGCTTAAGCATTATCGGCAAGTCCGTGGGCAATAAAGTGGTGGAGAAGGAAATCGAAGAGATCAGAGAAAGCGTGCGCCAGGGAAAAGGGATGTCCAAGCCCTTGGAAAAAAGCGGTGTATTTACGCCGATGGTGGTACAGCTGGTGACGGTGGGTGAGGAGATTGGCGAATTGGGCAAGATGCTGAAAAGAATTGCCCAATTTTACCGCGAGCGGATTGCCACCACTTTAACCAGAATGACCACAATGATTGAGCCGGCGGTTTTGATTTTTATGGGAGTAGTCATCGGCATTTTAGTGATTGCGCTGTTTATGCCGATATTCCAGTTGGCTATGGTAGCCGGAAGGTAGAGAGAGTTTACAAAGAAAGAAGGAGGTGATTTTGGTTTATAGTTTAT
>JAFGCM010000098.1 GCA_016932635.1 Candidatus Omnitrophota bacterium | reverse complement strand
TATGCGCAGGTGGCGGAATTGGTATACGCGCACGTTTGAGGGGCGTGTGGCTTTGCCGTGTGGGTTCAAGTCCCACCCTGCGCACCACTATTTTCTTTTATCTTTTACGTAATTGCTTTTCTTTTTGGTCTTGGCGTATTCTTTAAGCTCGGCGCCGATTTCGGCTACATGGGCCACATGCCGCAGCTCGTGCTGTTCATTAGTGACTACGCCGATAGAAATAGAAATTAACCCCGCCCGAACATTCTTTCCTTGTCTATCCTTGCCGATAATATAGCCTTTTTGCTGGTCTTGCGCCTTGTAAAGCTTTTTTGTTGCCCGCTCGAATTCCTGAATAATTTGTTTACAGATAGCATCAATGTTGCCGAGTGAGCTGACAATCACAAAGTCATCTCCTCCGATATGGCCGATAAAATCATCACGGCTACCTTTTTCTTCCACAGCCTTGATGATCACGCGGGCAGTCTGCTGGATAATCCGGTCGCCCCAGGTAAAGCCGTATTTGTCGTTGAAGATTTTAAATTTATCCAAATCCACGTAGCCGACGGCAAATTTTTCTCCACTGTTAATGCGCCTTTCAATTTCGTTAAAGATGGAGACATTTCCGGGTAGGCGGGTTAAAGGCGCCGCATCCAAATCGATTTGGCTACGCCTAAGCACCATTCTAATCCGGGCCAAAAGCTCCTCCGGCTCAAAAGGCTTGACCATATAATCATCGGCTCCGGCGTCTAAACCCTGAACCTTGTCTTTGACCTCGCCTTTTCCGGTGAGCATAATAATCGGCAGGTGCCGCAGCAGCACATCTTTTTTCAGCTTTTGGCAGACGGCCCGCCCATCCAGCTTAGGCATAATGTAGTCTAAAATAATTAAGTCCGGCGGATGTTCATAGACCTTATCCAATGTCTCCTGGCCGTCGTGCGCCTCAACTACATCGTATTCTTCTTCGGGCAAAGTCAGGCGCAGGACATCCAGAATATCGGCATCGTCGTCGGCAATCAGGATCCGTTTCTTGACCATTGGGTTTTACGCTTTCGGTAGTGTAAAGGAAAAAGTAGTGCCTTTTTTGGGTTCGCTGCTGACCCAGATCTTTCCCTGGTGCGCTTCAATAATCCGTTTGACTAAGGCTAGGCCCAGGCCCGTTCCTTTTACTTTTTGATTAATTGGGTTATCGGCGCGGTAAAATTCTTCGAAAATATTGCTTAATTCCTCTTTAGCAATACCGATGCCTGAATCCTGCACATCGATCTGTAAAGCGTCTTTTTCTTCCTTGGCCTTTAGTGAGATTTTTCCTTTTTCCCCGGTAAATTTAAGGGCATTGCCTAGAAGATTAGTCAGCACCCGTTCCAATTGAATTTTATCCGCCAGGCAGGAAGGAAGATTTTCCGCAACTTCGATGCTTAACTGAATCTTTTTTTCTTTCAGCTGGGGCGCTATTAAATCTACCGCTTCCGTTACCGCTTCTTTTATATTTAATGACTGCAGTTTCATTGTTACTTTTCCTGCTTCGATTCTGGAGATATCCAACAGGTCATTGACCATTTTAGTTAAGGTATCCGAATGCAGGTTAATCTTCTTCAGGCGTTCCTTGACTGCTTCAGGCACCTCTCCTAATTTTCCGGCCATCAAGATAGCGGCATAGCCTTTAATTGAAGTCAGCGGCGTCCTTAACTCATGAGAAACGGCCGAGACGAATTCCGATTTTAATTTATCTATTTTTTTCAGTTTTTCATTAGCCAAGGCTAATTCTTTGGTGCGCTCGGCTACTCTTTGTTCCAGATCCTGGTGCGAATGCCAGAGCTGTTCGTACAGCCGCACATTTTCTAAACCGCCGGCAATCTGCCCGGCCAAAATAGAAAGAATCTCTAAGTCGCCCTCGGTGGCCTGAGTATAGGGCAGGTCATTTCCTACAATCATCAGGCCCAACATCGCCTCTTGAGAAATAATCGGTACGGCGCAGAAAGAATTAACCTTCAGCGTTGGCAAGAGTTCATTTTTTGCTTGATCCAGGAGGGAATCTTGAGCTACCAAAATTGGTTGGTTAAACTGCTCAAGTACCGGGTTCTGATGGCAATACTCTTTTATCTGTCCCTGTTCTTCCGGGGTATAGCCGATCAATACGGGCAACGTCAACTCACGGGTATCTTTATCCAGTAACAGCACCAGGCCTTTATTGAAGCCCAGTTCTTCGATAAAGGACTTATCAATCTGAGAGAAGAACTTCTCGGAGTCAAATGTAGAGCTGATCGCCTTACTTAATTTATGCAGGGTATACAGGCTGTTGATCTTTTTGTCTAATTCCTCCTGGGCCGTGTTTAGCTCCAGGTCCTTTCGGACAATAATCTTGGCCTGCTCGTCTAATTCGTCGTAGGTCTTCTTCAGCTTATCTAAAGAATACTCCAGGCTCGCCTTGGCCTTCCTTTGCTTTTCCGTAAGCACAACCATATAGATAAAGGCGCTGATAATCAGCGCGCTGGCTGCGGCAAAGACTATTCCCATATTTGGTAGGTACATCGTTACTTTCCCCTAGTGTGATTTTCCGCCAAACATAAAACTACTACCGTTTCATTATGAAAATAAGATTTACCGATGTATCTTTGTGCCCGCAGGGGGGCCTGTTCGCCATAGCTGTAAAATCCGATTATCGGGCAGGGCTCTCCCAGGGCTTTTTTAATCACATTAATTTCTTCTTTGGCTAATCGGCCTAAAATTCTTTTGCGGGCCACAGAATCAAAGATAATCGCCGCCTTGATTTTGGCGCCTTTTAAGGCGGCTTTGGCCTCCAGGGCTGCCTCGCGCGCAGCAGTTAAGACACCTTCCTTATCGGCAATCATTAAGCGGACCAAGGAACCTTCCGGGACTTCCGCCGCACAGACTAAAGAGCCTGCTTCAGTAGCTTTAAAGGCGTATCTAATCAGGTTCTCCCGTTCATCCGGTATGGCCATCCCTAAAGGATAAATGGTGCCGATTTTGGCCCAGCTGAGTTTGCGCAGGTCTTCGGCCTGTTCGCCAAAGTAATCCCGATAAAGTTTTATTGCCTGTTTTCCGTCGAGTTTTTCAATAATGTTACCCCGGGCCCGGCTGACGCGATGCTCTTTACCGATGGCGTGCCAGCCGTGTCTGGTGCCGATACCCAGGAGCGCATCCCCGCCCAAGAGAATTCCCGCCACGGCATCAGAGTAAGCTTGATTGCGATAATATTGGTAAGTTTTCTCAAACAGAAAGTCGTCGCCGCTGGAGCCGCCGACTATCGGAAAGCTGGTGCCCAGTACCTCTTGCGCGCCCCGGATCAGATCAGCCCCGTTTGCGGTTAAGCCGTCGGGAAACATGATAAAGACGTGTCTGTTGCTCAGCCTGGTCTTGATGGCTTCCTGTGCGCAGTGGTGTCCGGCTGCGCGGGCATCGGCTTTTAAGCCGCAGCCTAGACCGGTGGCAAAACGCAGCGAATCCGATTTAATACCCATTATTGCCAAAGAGCTGCTGCTGACGCCGCGAGAGGTGATTTCACCGGCACTGGAGCAACCGATGAGCGGAATGTCCGGGGAAACCGAGCGGATTCCGGCCAAAAGCTTTTGCGGATCGAACTTGGCCGAGGCAAAAACAAGCAGCAAGTCGAAAAAATCTTCCTGGGCATTGAGGCAGAGCTTGGCGGCGGCCTCTTTTCCAGCCTGGAAAGGATCGGTATTTTCACTTGTGCCTACGCCTGCGCGAATGGCCATGTTTAATGAGCACTAACTTTACGAAAATCAAAGAGTTTCGTAAAGTTATCTTCTTTAGTTTCTCTTCGTAAGAACGTGCGAATTAAACCCTTGACATTTTTTTAAAATGTCAAGGGTAAGTTCGGACATAAACTTGCGTCCTTCGACTACGCTCAGGACGTAAGTTTAGTCCTCACTTAGTTTACAAGAAGTTGCCTGCTTAGTCAACATATTTTGTTTGACTTTTTCCGTCTTTTTCTATAAACTAAGACACTACCCATAATCTATAAACTATAAACCATCAACAAACAAACCAAACACGGCGCTATCGTCTAGCCTGGTTTAGGACATCGCCCTCTCACGGCGAAGACACGGGTTCAAATCCCGTTAGCGCTACCAAATAATTTACAACAATGCCTATTGATTTAACTAAAATAAAGCCCGGCGCATCCGGGACAGTGGTCAGTTTGCAAGGGGGGCGGGGCTTTACCTTGCGTCTTACAAATTTGGGCATTCGTCCCGGGGTAAAAATTACCAAGCTCAATGCCCATTTTTGGCGCGGTCCGATTACTGTGCGCCTGGGGCGGGCGAATCTGGCCTTAGGCTTTGGTATGGCCAGCAAAATAATGGTAGAATTGGACACAAAAAATGAGTGAAGCGCGCAAGCGGATAATCCAAAAAATTCTTTTAATGGGCAACCCCAATGTGGGCAAAAGCGCGGTATTTTCCCGTTTAACCGGGGCGCGGGTAGTGATTTCTAATTACCCCGGAACAACGGTAGAATTTATGCAGGGGTATATGAAGTTAGGCGAACAAAGGCCTGTGGTCATCGACGTCCCCGGCGTTTATAGCCTGGAGCCTACCAGCAGGGCCGAAGAGGTAGCAATAGAGATGCTGGATCAGGGCGATGTGATCATCAATGTTGTTGATGCCACGAATCTGGAAAGAAATCTTTATCTTACGTTACAGCTTCTGCAGCGGCAAATCCCGGTAATCGTGGCCTTGAATATGTGGGATGATACCCGGCATAAAGGGATCACGATTGATGTAAAAAAATTGGAACAGATTTTCGGTGTTCCGGTTGTAACCACTTGCGGGCTCACCGGCGAAGGAATTAAACAGTTAGTAGAGCGCCTACCCCAGGCCCACGCCCCTAAAAAGGCTCCTTGCAGCGCCCAGAAATGCTGGGATGAAATTGGTATTATCATCGCCCAGGTGCAGAAACTCACCCACCGGCACCACACTTGGCTGGAACGCCTGGAGGATTTATCTATTCAGCCGCTGGGGGGCCTGGTCCTGGCAGCGGCGGTAGTTTTTCTTTCTTTTAGCCTGATTCGCTTTTTGGGCGAGGGCTTAATCAACAATTTCTTTAATCCGTTTTTTGAAAATATCTGGTTGCCGCTCCTATATCGCTTCAGCGCTGTTTTGGGTGGTAAAGGATTGCTCCATTATGTTTTAATCGGTGAATCGATTAACGGCCAAATCGATTTTGGCGTTGCCTTTGGTCTATTGACCACAGGGCTTTACGTTCCCTTAGCCATGGTGCTTCCCTATATTTTTAGTTTTTATCTGGTTCTGGGCCTTTGGGAGGACCTTGGTTATTTACCGCGGTTTGCGGTCTTAACCGATAATCTGATGCACCGCATTGGTCTGCACGGGTATGCAGTAATTCCGATGATTTTGGGCTTGGGCTGTAATGTCCCGGGGGCCTTGGCTACCCGGCTTTTAGAAGGACGCCGGGAAAAATTCATCGCGGCCACGCTGATGGCCGTGGCCATTCCTTGTATGGCCCAGATTGCCATGATTGTCGGTTTAGTGGGCGCGCGCGGCGGCCAATATTTAGGCATAGTTTTTGGCACGCTTTTTTTGCTGCTCGTGTTCAAAGGTATATTGTTAAACAAACTGTTGAAAGGCAGAAGCCCGGAAATCCTCACCGAGATTCCTCCTTATCGGCTGCCCCAGGTTAGGGCAGTGTGCAAAAAATTATCCTTGCGCGTAGTTGGTTTTTTAAAAGAGGCCCTGCCCTATGTGCTGTTGGGCATCTTATTCGTTAATATCTTGCAGGCCCTAAAAATCATTGATGCTTTAGCGGCAGTGTTTAGTCCGGTGTTACAAAACATCTGGGGGCTGCCCAAGGAGGCCATTTCGGCATTAATTGTCGGATTCTTAAGAAAGGATGTGGCTATTGGGATGCTTGGGCCGCTAGAGTTATCCACCAAACAGCTGGTGATCGGCTCAACCATCTTGGCCGTTTATTTTCCCTGCATTGCTACTTTTACCGTATTGCTGAAAGAGCTGGGCCCCAAGGATATGCTCAAGAGTGCCGTGCTGATGCTGATTACCGCCGTCATTGTTGGCGGCCTGTTGAATTTAATCTTGCCATTTTAAAGGCTTGACAACTTTGGATTATTAGGTTATTATTTTCCTAAAAGAGGAAGAACCCAGATGAAGGTAATCGTTACCGGTGCAGCAGGTTTTATCGGCAGCTGCCTGTTGTGGAAGCTGAATCAACAGGGCGTCGATGATATCCTAGTGGTGGATAATTTAGGCGACAGCTTAAAATGGCGCAACCTGCTCGGCAAGCGCTTTCACGACTACATCGAAAAAGACGATTTTCTCAATTTGGTGCTTGAGGAAAAAATCGATAAGCGCACTGATGTCATCGTGCATCTGGGCGCCTGCACCTCTACCGTTTGCACTGATGCGCGCTATTTTATTAAGAATAATTACGAATATTCCAAAGTCCTGGCGGAATTTGCCCTGAAAAATAAAATTTCCTTTATCTACGCCTCATCGGCGGCTACCTACGGCAGCGGAAAAGATGGCTTTTCCGACGAAGACAAAGTCTCTGTAACGCTCACGCCTTTAAATATGTACGGCTTCTCCAAACAATTGTTTGATCTGTGGCTGATTAATCAAGGCCTGCAGCAAAAAGTTGCCGGATTTAAATTTTTTAATGTCTTCGGTCCTAACGAATATCATAAGGGCGAGATGATGAGCGTGATTGCCAAGTCTTTTGATAAAATAGTCAAAGAGAAAAAGATTAGGCTATTTAAATCCTATCGCAGCGATTATGCCGACGGAGAACAAAAACGCGATTTTATTTATGTCAAGGACGCCGTGGATGTCCTCTGGCATTTTATTGAGCATCCTAAAAAAACAGGAATTTTTAATCTGGGCTCAGGCTGTGCGCATACCTGGAATATGCTCGCCCAGGCCATCTTTTCGGCCTTGGGGCTGCCTACCAATATTGAATATTTTGATATGCCCGAAGCCATCCGTGATAAATATCAATACTACACCCAGGCCGACTTAAGCAAACTACAAAAGGCCGAGATTAATCATCACTTTTTCGACTTTACAGAAGCGGTGGGGGATTATGTCGGCTACCTCAAAAACCACGCCTACCTTTAAATATATCTACGGGCCAGTCGCTTCCTGGAGATTAGGCAGTTCCTTAGGAATAGATTTATTATCCGGAAAGCTCAAGCGCTGCTGCCTCGACTGCAGATATTGTCAGTTAGGCCCCAAAAAACCCAGCCCCACTCAACGTAAGGTGTATGTACCTACCGCAAAGTTGATTCAAGAGATTAAGGCCTTACCCAGGGTGCGCATAGATTATATCACTTTTTCCGGTAGCGGTGAACCGACCTTGGCCAGCAATTTAGGCGAGTGTATTAAGCAAATTAAAAAATTGCGCCCTGAGCCGATAGCGGTTTTGACCAATTCCTGTTTGCTGTATAGAAAAGATGTGCGCCGAGAACTCTCCTCGGCGGATCTGGTGGTGGCCAAATTAGATGTCCCTTCAGGGGCGTGGCTAAAATTGTTTAACCGCCCGGCGGGCTCAGTCAGATTTCCCCAGATCTTTAGTGGCATTAGAAAGCTACGTCGGGAATACCCCGGGCGCCTGGCGATACAGATAATGTTTACAGCGCAAAATCTATCTCAGGGCCCAGCCATCGCTAAATTGGTAAAAGATATTCGCCCGGACCAGGTGCAGATTTGTACGCCTACTCGCTCAGCTACCCTTAAGCCACTCACCCGGAAAGATGTTTTTAAGATTAAAAAATATTTTCGCGGGCTTGGGGTGCTCACGCTATATGATGTTCGACCCAAGCCGGTTAAGCCCCTCAGTAAAAAAGCTACTCAAGTTAGGAGACCTGATTGAAGACCTACTTAGACTGCATTCCCTGCTTCTTCAAGCAGGCCTTAGACGCCGCCAGGCTTACCGCTGCCAATCAGCCCACCCAGAGAAAAATATTGGATGCGCTTTCCAAGGAAATCTTGAATTTTCCCTTGGAGGCCTCTCCGCCTCAAATGGGCCAAATCCTTTATCGGCTGGTACACACAATCACTAATAACAATGACCCGTTTGATGAGATTAAACGGCAAAGTAACAAGTTGGCCTTGCGGCTTTATCCGCAGTTAAAGCAGAAAGTAAAACAGGCAAAAAATAAACTTTTAGCCGCTGTGGAATTAGCTATCGCCGGAAACATCATTGATTACGGGGTAAAGCATTGTTTAGATATCGGTAAAGAAATTGACAAGATCTTTGTTCAGGAAGATCGGTTGATCCACAAGGAAGATCAGGCTATCTTTGCTTATCCGGCTTTTGAGCAGGCGCTGAAAAAAGCTAAAAAGATTCTTTATATTGGAGACAATGCCGGAGAAGTAGTGTTTGACCGGGTGCTGATTGAACAGCTTAAAGGAAAGAAAGTAATTTATGCAGTCCGCGAGAGTCCGATTATCAACGATGCCTTGGTGGAAGATGCCGTGCTCTGCGGGATGCACAAGGTAGCGCGGATTATCTCTTCCGGCTGCGCTGCCCCGGGAACGATACTTAAGCTTTGTTCGGATGAGTTTCAGCGGATTTACCGCCAGGCCCAGATGGTGATTAGCAAGGGACAAGGCAATTTTGAGGCCTTAGGTGAGGAGCGGCGTCCGGTCTTTTTCCTGTTTCGGGCTAAATGTCCGGTAGTAGCCAAACATTTAAAGTGTAAAATCGGAGCGATTATTTTAAAACTATCGGCTGCTTGACGAATTGGGCTAATTGTAGTAATCTAATACCAGAAGCAGGGGAGGCCTTAAGCTACTTTTGAGATATTTTATCGGAATAGATATTGGCGGCACCAAGATCTCGGTGTCGTTAGGAACTGCTGCCGGAAAAATATTGAGTCGTCAAGTATTTCCCAGCGCCGATGTGCGAACCACCTTTGGGCAAATAAAAGCAATCGTTCAAACTTATTTAAAGCGATTTGACCCCCGGTTAAAAAAGACCAAAGGCATCGGTATATCCTGCCCCGGGCCTTTGGATTTAAAAAAGGGGGTGTTGATTACCGCCCCGAATATGCCCAACTGGCGCAATGTCCCGGTTAAAAAAATCGTTGCGGGCGACTTTTCTTTCCCGATAGCGATTGATAATGACGCCAATTGCGCGGCCTTGGGCGAGCAGACTTTTGGTGCCGGCAAAAAAGTAGAGCATCTTTTTTATTATACGGTAAGTACGGGTATCGGCGGCGGCCTAATCATTAACGGCCGGATTTATCACGGGGCAACTAACGACGCCGGTGAGATTGGCCATACTGTGATTTTGCCGCAGGGGCCCAGATGTAATTGCGGAAAACGCGGCTGCCTTGAGGCCTTAGCCAGCGG
>JAFGCM010000097.1 GCA_016932635.1 Candidatus Omnitrophota bacterium | reverse complement strand
AAGAAAGAGAACTGCTACTAGTTCATTAACCAAAACCGGACATTTCTAAATGTTTTAAAATAGGACATTTCTAAATGTGCTTGACAGGCCTTATTTTTTCATTTGACTTTTTGTGGATATTTCGATATGATGAGTGATTAAAATAACTTATTTTAAGAGGGAGGGCAGGTAATGGGATTATTTATCGGAAAAGGCAGAAAGGCCAGGCGTTGTTACGGTTTTGATGAAGTGGCCTTGGTCCCTGGGTCAGTAACTATAAATGCTAATGAGGTGGATACCAGTTGGAAAATTGCCGGACGAAAATTTCGGGTGCCGATATTAGCTGCAGCTATGGATGGAGTAGTAGATGTCGAGTTTGCCATCAAAATGGGGCAGCTGGGAGGGATAGCGGTTTTAAATTTAGAGGGGGTGCAGACCAGATATGAGCATCCCGACGAGGTGTTAGATAAAATCGCCAAGGCGACTGTGGAAGAAGCGACGAAGCTGGTCCAAGGTATTTATTTAGAGCCGATTAAAGAAAAACTGATTTCCAAAAGGATAGCCGAGATTAAGAAGGCTAATGTCCCTGCAGTAGTCAGCGTCATTCCCCAAAAAGCAGGACGCTTTGCCCCCTTAGCTGAAGAAGCAGGTTGCGATATATTCATAGTCCAATCAACGGTTTGCAGTGTCAAACATATTTCTAGCGAATATCAGGCCTTAGACTTGCATCAGTTTTGTAAAAAAACTAAAATTCCTGTAATCATCGGAAATTGCGTGACTTATGAAATGACTATGGAATTGATGAAAACAGGAGCAGCGGGTCTTTTAATTGGTATCGGCCCGGGAGCGGCTTGTACTACTAGAGGGGTTTTGGGGATCGGCGTTCCTCAAGTCACGGCTACCTGCGATGCCGCCTCGGCCAGAAATGATTATTATAAGAAGACCAAGAAATACATACCGATTATTACTGACGGAGGGATGCGCACGGGAGGAGATATTTGTAAGGCCTTTGCTGCTGGGGCTGATGCGGTGATGGTGGGTTCGGCCTTTGCCCGGGCCCAAGAGGCGCCGGGACGCGGTTTTCATTGGGGTATGGCTACTCCGCATTTTAACCTTCCGCGGGGCACCAGGATTAATGTAGGTGTAGCTGGAACATTGGAGGAGATACTTTTTGGTCCGGCCAGAGTCGATGATGGCTCGCAAAATCTCATGGGTGCCTTGCAGACCTCAATGGGCAGTCTAGGCGCTAAAAACATCAAAGAGATGAACCACTGCGAGATGATCATCGCTCCTTCTATTCAAACCGAAGGCAAGATTTTCCAGGTGGTCCAGCGCGTCGGAATGGGTAAATAACCTTTCTATTGACAGAGCAGCATTTATTTTGTATGATAGTGATAAAACCGGAAGCTGAGCAAGAACAATGCTGCAAATCTACACGGGAAGCGGCAAAGGTAAAACTACTGCCGCCTTGGGTCTGGCGTTGCGGGCCTTGGGACACGGACAGCGGATTTTTTTAATTCAATTTTTAAAGAAAAGCAGTAAATCCGGCGAACTCAAGGCGGCCCGGCAGTTCAAAAAGTTTAAGATTTTGCAAGTCGGCCCAAGGGCCTGGGTGCGCCGGGGCCAGCTACGATTAAAAGATAAGCTGGCCGCCAAACAGGCCTTGGCAGCGGCGCAAAGAGCAATCGAAAGTAAAAAATGCGATTTGCTGATTTTAGACGAGCTCAACGTCGCTTTAGATTACGGGCTGGTCAAAATTGAGCAAGTCAAAAAAATTTTAAAAAATAAACCAAAGCTGCCGGAAATAATTATTACCGGACGAGGGACTCATCCCGAGCTGATTAAACGAGCTGATTTAATCAGCGAGATTAGAGGGCTCAAGCACTATTATAAAAAGGGCATTGCAGCACGTAAAGGTATTGAGTATTGAAATGGCCAAACCACCCAAAGATATCTTAGAAACAGTGGAAATGATTGTCGAGCGGGATGCGCGGTATAATATTGAAGCCTACAATTTTATTATGCAGGCTTTGAATTATACCGTAAATAAGTTAAAGGTGCGCCGGCATGTCAGCGCCCAGGAGCTGTTAGGGGGCATCAAGGAATACGCCAAGGAACAGTTTGGACCAATGGTGCGCACTGTCTTTGAGCATTGGGGAGTTACCCAGACAGAAGACTTTGGCAACATTGTGTTTAATTTAATTGACTCCAAGCTCTTAGGGAAGACCGAACAAGATTCTCTAGAAGATTTTAAAGACGGCTACGATTTTAAAGAAGTTTTTGAATAAAACTACCTAGATTAAGGAAAGGCGGTGGCAGATGAGAAATAAATCTTGGCAGGCTTTAGCCTTACTTCTACTGCTTCTGGTTTTAATTACTAATTTAGCCCAGGCAGAAACACCGCGGCGAAATTGGAACACCTTAGGAGAGTTCAACGTTAGCGGCCGCATTGTCGAGATCAATCAAGATTATCGCTTTGCCATTATTAATCTAGGCTCAGCCGACGGCGTAAAAAAAGGGATGGTCTTGACGATTTTTCAGAATGATGAAGAAGTAGCCAAGATTAGGGCGAATAAAGTCCGCCGGCACATCACGGCTTGTGATATTCAAATAGTTTATGCCGGAAGAGGTATCGGCGTAGGGGATATGGTGATTTATAAGTCTATCTCGCCGCTGCGCAAGGTGTTAAAACCGCTGGAAGCTAAGCAAATTATTGAAGTAGAGCCGATTGTCGTGGATATCGATGCGCCGAAGCGAGAAATATTGAAAAAGTCCTTAGCGGTATTTAAGGAATTTGGTGTTGTGGTTACGGATTCCGACTTTAACAAATATTCTTTTAAGGCCTGTAAAGAAGTTTCCTTGCCGTTAGAGCTGGGGTTGCTTACCGAGTGGGGTCCATCAGTCAGAAACCGGGTGCTTTATACTGTAGAAGTGCAGACTACACCCAGGTACAATCGGCTGGTAATCCGTTTAAGGAGCACTTACGATCGGGAAGGCCAGGCTTATAATCACGAAATCGAAAAAAGCTCAACAGTTTATCGGGAAGCTCAAGAGATGGCCTTTACAATTAAAGATTTGACTGAACGCCTGTAAGGGTAAAAAAAGGAAATTGCTGTTATGACAAAGAAGCAGCCAGACCGCCGAGCACATCCGCGCACCGAACGCAGCCTGCCTTTAAAGATTTCTAAACAAGGCTTGGATGTTATTGCTGAAACCAGAAATTTAAGCTGCTCAGGAGTTTATTGCCGGGTGAACAAAGCCGTTCCTTTGATGTCAAAAATCGGGGTGACTATGCTTTTACCGATTCATTCCGCCCAAAAAATCTCGACTAGAAAAGTTAAATGTAACGGTGTAGTAGTCAGGTCTGAACCGGTGATTATCCAGGAAGCCGATACCGCCTGCCAGAATATCGCTATTTTTTTCACGGAGTTAGCCCAAAAGGATAGAAGCACCATTGCCCAGTATGTACTGCAGTCTTTCAAAAATAATGTGGCTGACCGAAGAAAGGTCTAAGTAAAATGGTGGAAATGGAGTTATTCCGCATTGTCATGAATGAGAAGCGGGGAGAGCAAATGGTGGTATTAAAAGAAAAAGTCGGCAAACGCACCCTGCCGATCATTATCGGCATCCCGGAGGCCTCAGCGATTAAGCTGAAGATTAGCGGGATCCAGCCGCCTCGCCCGATGACTCATGACCTGTTAAAAAACATCATTCAGCAGTTGGGAGCAAAGTTGGAGAAGATTGTGATCGATAAACTTCAGCAAAACACTTTTTACGCCAAATTGTTTCTTGCTAATAACGGTAATAAGCAAATTGTCATTGATGCCCGACCCAGCGATAGTATTGCCTTAGCCTTGAGAGTGAATTGTCCCATCTTTGCCCAGGAAGACCTACTCAATCAGGTAGGAACGCTGGAAGAAAGCTAAAACCGACAAATGTCAGCACGCAATCGCTATACTTGCGGCTGGATAAGAAATATTTATCAGCAACTCTTTTCATATTTTGGTCCGCAGCATTGGTGGCCGGCCGAAAGCCCGTTTGAAGTTATTATTGGTGCGATTTTAACCCAGAATACAGCCTGGACCAATGTCGAGCAGGCCATTTCCCGCTTAAAACAAAAGCAACTTCTTACTCCCCAAAAATTATATCGGATTAAGACCAAGACCTTGGCGGGATTAATCAGGTCTTGCGGATATTATAATATCAAGGCCGCAAGACTGAAGAGTTTTTTGCAGGCCTTATTTTGCGACTTTGGCGGGTGTTTAAAATCATTGTTTTCTCTGTCCACCCCAAAGTTAAGAGAAAAACTGCTTCAGATTAACGGGATTGGTCCGGAGACTGCCGATAGCATACTTTTGTACGCGGCAGAACGGCCGGTGTTTGTTGTGGATGCTTACACCAAAAGGCTGCTCTTGCGTCATCGGCTGATTAAAAATAAATACAGCTATCAACAAATCCAGGATTTATTTACCAAGAATTTACCTAGAAATTTAAAAATGTTCAATGAGTATCATGCCCTGATTGTGCGTTTGGGCAAGGAATATTGCCGCAGCCAGGCGCGTTGTCAGCTCTGTCCTTTAAACCGGAAAGGGTAGATAATGGAAGTTACAATCTTAGGCTCGGGAACAGGAGTGCCTGCGCTCAAAAGAAATGCCGCGGGTCTATTAATTAAAGTAGAGAATGAAAATCTGCTCTTTGACAGCGGACCCGGGATCATCCGCAAATTATTGGAACTCGGCCTTACCTATCATGATATAGATTATATTTTTTATACCCATTTTCATACCGATCATACCCTGGATTT
>JAFGCM010000009.1 GCA_016932635.1 Candidatus Omnitrophota bacterium | reverse complement strand
GCTTAACTCGCTCGCCAAAGGACTTTTATCAGCTGATTGAACTATTCGAACAATACGGAGTTGATTTTATCTCTGTTACAGAAAGGTTCGATACCTCTACACCATCCGGTAGACTACTGCGTAATATCATGCTTACGTTTGCACAATTTGAAAGAGAGCTTGCTAGTGAAAGGACAAGAGATAAGTTGTTCGAGAGAGCACAAAAAGGAATGTGGAACGGTGGCATTATTCCGCTTGGCTATAGGTCTGAGGATAAAAAGCTTGTGGTTAAGCGTGCGGAGGCAAAGCTTGTGCGAACACTTTATCAAAATTATATCAACGGAGATTCTATCGCCGAGATTGCGGAAAGTTTAAAAATATCGAAAAGTCGGGCATTTACTATCTTAAGAAACGCCATCTACATAGGCAAGGTGAAATTTGCCGGCAAGCTTATGCCGGGAATACATCAGCCTATTATTTCGGAGGACACATTTAACCTTGCGCAAAAAATGCATAAAAAGAAAGTGCGCAAGATGCGGCTGTATAAAGATTACGCCTTCGCCGGACTAATCAAGTGTAAAGAATGCGGTTCAGTTATGACGCCATGCCATACCAATAAAAAGAGAAATAACCGAACCAGGCACTATTACTATTATCGCTGTACTAGTACCTTTAAGCGTAAGTGGGATACATGCAAAACCAGAGAGGTAAACGCTGATAGATTAGAGAGTTATATCCTTGAGAACCTCAAAAGGATATCGCAAGATAGGCACTACCTTGACAGTTTGATATTTAAGCTTAATAATTCGTGTTCGGGTGACCGCATAGGACTTCCTGAGACTCGCTCCGCTCGCTCAGGACAAGCTCACTATAATAGTTCGAGCCCGCAGCATAAAAGAGAAGCATCGGGCGACCATTCAGGGCTCGAACCACGGACGAGTGCCCGGAATTCTGCGAAAATTTCGGGGGAAATTTTCGCGCAAACCCTCCAGCACTTCGTAAAAATTGTGCCGCAAACACGCGGTTTTGAAAAGAATCTTTGGGCGAAAAAATTTATAAAAAGTATCAAATATTGTAAAGAAGAAATCGCCGTAAGTATTTATTATAAAGGAAGTTCGGAAGAAGCAAAAGACCTTCATCCGGCCAGCGGCCGGGTGGGGGCGGCCGCTGGCCGCAGCGTAGTTTCTTTGGCAGATAAAAAAATTACCCCTATCAGTACTGATAGGGGTAATCATCAAGAATGGCTCCCCGGCGAGGACTCGAACCTCGGACCTAGTGGTTACGATCTGACTTACATTTCTGCAAGAGTCGGACTTTCTCTTCATCCCGAACCTTCGGGATGGCGGGTGTAAAGTCTCTGCACTCGGGTTAATACCCTAGCTCAGGATTGCCGTCGTCTCTACGTTACGGTTTCCCTGACTTAGCCCGCTTTTTCCCTCGCTTCGCTCGGGACTACCTCGCAAAGCTCGGTTTGCACTCTGACATTACTGCCAGAGGCTGCTAACTGGGCGTGAAGTTCTCGGTGACAATTGGCACAAAGCATTATGCATTTATCTAGTTCTTGCATAACTCTTTTCCAACTTCTAGTATATCCTCGATGAGATACATTGAAGTCTTTCTTTGACGGATCTACATGGTGGAATTCTAAAGCTTCAATGTAGCGATTGTATCCGCACTGTTCGCATTTCTTGCCTTTATACTCGACAGACATTTGTCTGATCTTCTTTCGTCTCTTACGAACAGCCGCGATTAGATACCCTCGCCTTGTAGCGTAACTACGAGGATCTACTTTTGCCAATGTCACCTCCTTTCAACGCCCTTGCCCTAGGACTAAGTTTTGCTCGCCCTTCGGGCTCGCACAGCCACGCGCTCTACCGACTGAGCTACCGGGGAATTGGTTAGTTGACAGTTCACAGTTGACAGTTCACAGAATATTGATAAAATAACAAATGTAAAATTAAGTAATTTTGCAAGATGCTTCGCAAAAGTGTTCTAAACGGGTCCAGTTATTGTCGATTTCTTTTTGGATTTCGGCAATCAGGTGTTTGTTTTCTTCCTTAAATAAATGAGCAAAACGGCCTTGGGGCTTCAAAAATTCCTCTATGGGCTTACGCTCTTTAGGCTTATGGGTAAAGCGCCAGGTGCCGTTTTCTACCTCAATCAAAGGCCAAAATCCGGTCTCAACAGCTAACTTGGCAATTTCCACGGTGTTTTCCTGCGGATAGCGCCAGCCGCGGTGACACATCGAAAGCACATTCAGGAATGCCGGGCCCTGCGCCGCAAAGGCCTTTTGCGACTTGGTGACCAGGTCGTTCCAATGAGAGATTGTCCCCTGGGCGACATAGGGTATTTTATGGGCCGCCACTATCGCTGTCAAGTCTTTTCTAAACTGCACCTTGCCAGCCGCTACTTTTCCTGCAGGAGAAGTAGTAGTTGCTGCGCCAAAAGGGGTAGCACTAGAACGTTGAATTGATGTATTCATATACGCCTCGTTATCGTAGCAGCAGTAAACAAAATTGTGGCCGCGTTCCAGGGCGCCGGATAAAGCCTGTAGGCCGATGTCGTAGGTGCCGCCATCGCCGCCAAAGGCGATGAATTTAATTTCTTTCTTAATTTTGCCCTGTTTTTTTAAGGCCCGATAGGCCGTTTCGATGCCGCTGATGGTTGAGGCGGAATTTTCAAAGGCATTGTGCATAAAAGGAATTTTCCAGGCGGTAAATGGAAAAATTGTGGTCGCGACCTCAAGACAGCCTGTGGCCGATACCGCTACCACCGGATCTTCTGTTCCCATCAATACCTGGCGCACCGCAATCGAGGCCCCGCAGCCGGCGCACAAGCGATGCCCCGGGCCTAATCTTTCTGGTATCTTTTCTGATAAGTCCTTAATGTTTGCCATTTTTTAGCCCTTCTATTATCAATTAAGTTCGTAGTTATGAGTTCGTAGTTCGTAGACAAAAAATTATCTCACTCCAAGATAGTTAATTAAATCTTTCACCTTTTTAGCTTTTACGATCTTTTCTAAATCCGCATAGACGGATTTAATCTGCTGCAAATCAATATCGCGCCCGCCCAGGCCGTAAATATAGTTGACGGTCAAGGGGCGCTTGGGTTCATCCAAAAGCGCCGAGCGGATCTCCGCAAATAACGCCCCGCCCTGGCCGGAAAAGGCCTCGCTTCTATCTAAAATAGCCACCGCCTTCAGGCCGGATAAGGCCCGGACAATTTTTTCCTTAGGGAACGGACGGAAAAAGCGCGGCCTTAATAAGCCCACATTTTTGCCCTGGGCGCGCAATTCATCAATTACCACTTTAGTGGTTCCGGCGGTTGAGCTTAAAGCCACAATGGCGAGCTCGGCATCGTCTAATTTATAAGTGTCGATAAAATCATAAGCGCTGCCGAAATATTTTTTAAACTCGGCAAAAATTTCAGGGATTGCTTTTAAAGAGTTCTTGATCGCCTCGGCCTGCTGGCGCTTGTGCTCAAAATAAAAGTCCTGTAAGTCCAGCGGTCCGTAAGTTACCGGTTTATCTATATCTAAAAGTGAATGTTCAAGCTGATAGGCTCCGATAAATTCCTTGACCTGTTTATCGTCGTAGAGCTTAATACCCTCCACGGCGTGCGAGGTAATAAAGCCGTCCTGACAAACCATTACCGGCAGCCGAATATCCTTGTGCTCGGCTATCCTAATGGCCATAATCACGTTTTCGTAAACCTCCTGATTGTTTTCGCAGTAAATCTGCAGCCATCCGGAGTCCCTTGCCCCCATAGTGTCGGAATGGTCACAGTGAATGTTGATCGGCCCGGAAAGCGCGCGGTTGACTACCGGCATCACAATGGGCAGCCTGGTAGAAGCCGCGATATAAACTATCTCCCACATCAGGGCCAACCCGTTAGCCGAGGTAGCCGTCATGGTGCGCGCACCGGAAGCCGCAGCGCCCACACAGGCGCTCATCGCGCTGTGCTCGGACTCAACAGGAATCATTTCAGTCTGCACTCTTCCGTCGGCAACAAACTGGGCAAAGCCCATCACAATCTCGGTTTGCGGGGTAATCGGATAAGCCGCCACTACATCCGGCTCAATCTGGCGCATCGCCTCCGCCGCTGCCTGATCCCCCGTCATCGCCACAACTTTTCTCATTTTCTTCAATTCCTTTCTACGAACTACGAACAACGAACTACGAACTAAACTATTCTTTCTGCATAGAAATACATTTAACCGGACACACCGAGGCGCAGATGCCGCAGCCTTTGCAATGCTCATAATCAAAGCCGGTCATTTTTTTGTCTTTAACCAAAATAGCTGAATCCGGGCAATACATCCAGCAGATTAAACAATTAATACATTTTTTTTCATCGCGCACCGGTTTAAAGGTGCGCCAGTCTCCGGTTTTATAATCGGCTGCCGAACCGGCTTTATCAATTAAGCCGCCAATCGGAATATCCTTCCAGCCCTTTGCTTTCTTCTCTGCCATTACCCTACCCTCACTTGTTCATACGCTTTTTTAATGCCCGCAATGTTGGCATTGGTTTTTTCCTCGCCGATTTTCTTCAAAAACTTGGCCTTGATATTTTTATATAAGTCTTCCAGCTTGACCAAGGGCACAACCTTGAGCAAAGCGCCCAGCATCGGCATATTGGGCATCGGCCGGCCCAGGGTATCCAGTGAAATTTGTGTCGCATCTACCACGCCGACTTTGCCCTTTTGAAAATTGGTCTTCTTCCGCACTGCCTCGATGGGCTCATTGGTATTGACTACCAGAATGCCCTGATCGCTTAAGCCCTCAACTATCGCCGGGCTAAGCAGCGTCGGGTCAATCACCACGACATATCCTGGATTGACTACGCCGCAATGCAGATTAATCGGTTTCTCACTGATTCTGGTGTAAGTCCTAATCGGCGCTCCGGCGCGCTCCGGGCCATACTCCGGAAAGGCCTGAATAAATTTTCCCGCATCTAATGCCGCCTCCGCTAAAAACTGCGCGGCGGTCTTGGCACCTTGTCCGCCTCTTCCGTGCCAGCGTACCTCAACCAACTCTTGCATCGTTTCCCCCATCTTAATCTATAATTCTTGGCGGCCGGCCAGGGCCTTGTCTAAAGTGGCCTGGTCGGCGAATTCCAGGTTTCCCCCGGCGGGAATGCCGCAGGCAATCCGCGTAGTGCGCACCCCCAGGGGTTTAATTAATTTGGTCAAATACAGCGCCGTAGTCTCGCCTTCATTATCGGAATCGGTAGCAATGATTATCTCTTTGACGCTATTTTGTTTAATCCGCTGCAGCAGCTCCCTAATCTTAATCTGTTCCGGGCCGATACCGTCTAAAGCCGAGATTGCGCCCAAAAGCACATGATAAAGCCCGCGATAGGAGCCGGATCTCTCCAGCGCCAAAACATCCTTGGGCTCCTCTACTACGCAGATGGTATCTTTATCCCGGCGCTGGTCTTGGCATACCGAGCAAATTTCTGTGTCCGTGAAGTTGCTGCAGATTTTGCAATTACGAATATTTTGTCTGGCCTTAACCACAGCATAAGCCAGGGCCTTGGCTTGCTCAAGCGTGCCTTTGAGCAGGTGTAGCGCCATGCGCTCGGCGCTTTTCGGGCCCACGCCGGGCAATCTGCCGAACTCCTCAATCAACTTGTTTAAAGACTGCGCGTAATTAGCCATTATCGCTATGATGAACTACGTTTGATAATCCGTCCCTGAAAAATATCCAGCGCCGATTGGATAATCGAGCTCTCGGGTGAGTCTTCCAGAGAGCCTTCTTGAGCCTTCCGGGTTTCTACCGGAGGCGCCGCTTCCCGCAGGTTCTTATCTAATATAAAATTAACCCGTAAATCCTGCCGAAATACCTCTTTGGCCTTGTCTTCAATCAGCTTTTTGTTCTCCGGGTGTTCTAAATTTTCTTTATAAAAATTAAATTTTTGCGGAAAGGCAATAGTTAACACCTGGCCGTTCAATCCGGAAATTTCCGCAAACTCAAGCGAAGAAGCAAGAAACATCTTTTCCTTTT
>JAFGCM010000096.1 GCA_016932635.1 Candidatus Omnitrophota bacterium | reverse complement strand
CAAAAAGAAAAGCCCGATTTGGTTACACGCTGTCAGCGTAGGCGAGACCCAGGCCGCCCGGCCTTTAGTTGAATATTTAAAACTGAAATATCCAGACTCAACCCTGGTTATTTCTACCGTAACAGCCACGGCTAACAAAATTGCGAAAAATTTAATCAGCCCGAATGAACTGGTTATTTATTCTCCTTTAGATATAAGTTTTGTGGTCAAAAAGACACTCGATTTAATCAATCCGAAATTACTGATTATTGCCGAGACCGAAATTTGGCCCAACCTGATAGTTAATGCTGCTTCAAGGAATGTTCCCATAGTGATGGTGAACGGCCGGATATCTTCGGGCTCATTCAGAAATTATAAGTTGTTCCCTTGTTTTTTAAGGCCGATTTTACTTAAAATTAATCTTTTCGCTATGCAGACCAAAACAGATGCCCAGAGAATTATCGAGTTAGGGGCTGAAGAAAATAAAGTGAAAGTTACTGGGAACATGAAATTTGATATCTTAGGTTCGGAGTTCGTAGTTCGTAGTTCGGAGTTAGGTTTAAAAGAAAACGAAAAACTGTTTATTGCCGGCAGTACGCATCGGGGAGAAGAACAGGTAATTTTGCGGGCTTACCAAGATTTAGTTAAAACACATCCTGATCTTAAGCTATTGATTGCCCCCCGTCACATCGAAAGAGTGGCAGAAATCGAAAAGCTGATTACCAGATTTGGTTTTAGAGCACAAAGGGTTAGCGCAATTTTTACTACGAACTACGAACTACCCTCCTTCGCCAAGGCTTCGGAGGGCAGGCGAACTACGAACTCAATTCTAATCCTAGATACCATCGGCCAGTTAAGAAACCTCTATCAATTGGCGGATATCGTTTTTATCGGCGGAAGCTTGATTTCCCACGGCGGGCAAAATCCCATTGAGCCGGCTTATTTCTCCAAGGCCATTCTTTTTGGGCCAGATATGTCTAATTTTTCCAGCGTTAGCGAAACATTACTCAAGCAAAAAGCGGCGATACTGGTCAGAGATGCTGTGCAATTGAAAGAAAGCTGTCTGAGTCTTTTAACTGATTCGGAAATGGCCCGAGATTTAGGTCAGAGGGCAAAACAGATAATTGAGCAAAACAGAGGCGCAACTTTTAAAAATTTAGAATTAATTAATCAGTATTTATAGGAGGGGTGGCCCAATGCAGGTTAAAGATTGTATGACTAAAGAAGTTATTAGCGTAAAAAGGTCAACGACCTTAAGCCAGTTAATTAAAACCTTTCAAAAATATAACTTTCATACTCTGCCGGTTATCGAACAAGACAATCGTTTGGTGGGTATTATTAATTTTGAAGACATTTTAAAAGTATTTCAGCCTTACAGCGAAGATTTATCCACGATGCTCAAGACCATTCCCTTTTTAGATATGGAATATAAGGAGGAGGATTTTTTATCCGCAGATATTTCCAGCGAGATAGGAGTATTGATATTGGTGGATGATATCATGAATACGCGCTTTGCCGCTATTTCTGCCCAGGCCGATATTAATCAGGCGCGCCGGGAAATGAAGTTACATAATATCCTGCGCCTTCCGGTTGTTGAGGAGGGAAAGCTCATTGGCGTAATTAGTTTATTTGACATTATCTTAGCAGTGTTTAGGGAAAAAGAGGTAATCAAATGACGATTTTAAGTTTAGGCTTTATTCTTTTGGCGGGCCTGTTAGCCGGCAAGCTGATTCGTAAGATTAAGATTCCCACTGTAACCGCTTATCTTATTTTGGGAATCCTTATCGGACCTTCGGCGCTGAATTTGGTCAGTGCGGGCATCATTAATTCCTCGGGCCTAATTTCCAATATCGTCTTAAGCTTGATTGCCTTCAGTATCGGGCAAAATTTTTCCTTAGAGGTATTTCGGAAAATCGGCAGGCCGGTGATGTGGATATCCATTTTGGCGGCCTTAACCCCGTGGTTTTTGGTTACTGTATTTCTGGTAATTTTATTAAAACAGCCGTTCTATATTGCCCTGCTTTTTGGGGCGATATCTTCAGCTACTGATCCCGCAGCCCCGATAATGGTAGTCAGAGAATATAGGGCCAAGGGCTCTTTTACCGATACATTGTTGGGAATAGTAGCTATTGATGATGCCTGGTGTTTAATTATTTTTGCCCTTTCTTTTGCTGTAGCGAAGGCAGTAGCTGCGCAAACTATTTCCAATGCCGTTATTTTTAAGGTAATCGGCCGTTCTTTATTTGAAATTATCGGGGCTTTTCTTTTAGGCGGCGGCTTGGCTTTAATCTTGGCTTTTCTCTCACGTTTTATCACAACGCCTGCGGATTTACTGATTTATACCTTAGGCTTTATATTTCTGAATACGGGTCTGGCGCTTTATCTTAATTTTTCCGTGCTCTTAGCCAATATGTTTATGGCTGCGATTTTAGTCAACGTGCTTAAGGTAAGCTTTAAATTTTTCGAGGCCTTAAGGACGATAGACTCTCCGCTGTATCTTTTGTTTTTTGTGCTGGTCGGAGCTAATTTAGAGATAGGCTTATTAACCAGTCTGGGGTTGTTGACCATGGTGTTTATTATTGTTCGCTCTTTGGGAAAAATCTCCGGGGCCTATTTAGGCGGGGTCTTAGCCCAGGTACCTGCGCGGATGAAAAAACATATGGGCTGGGCCTTACTTCCGCAAGCCGGCGTGTCCTTAGGCGTAGCTCTGGTGGCTAAGGCAGAATTTCCCCAAATCGGAGGCGTTATCTTTAGTACTATAGTGGCCGCCACCGTTTTCTTTGAGATCATTGGACCCATTTGGACGAAGATGAGCCTGAAGAAAGCAGGGGAGATTTGATTTAGTTCGTAGTTCGTAGTTCATTGTTTAATGACAATAAAAGAAAAACTTAAAATCTATTATATAGGTTTGGTAAAAGGTAAAAGGAAAGGAATGCTGGCAGCAATTTTTTCTTTTTTTCTACTTTTAGCTTCTTTTGTTTATAAATTTTTGCTGCGGATAATCTTATTTTGTTACCGGCACAGATTGTTTAAGACTTATAAAGTAGCTTGTCCGGTAATAAGCGTGGGAAATATTACCTGGGGCGGGACAGGCAAGACGCCGATGCTGGAATCGCTGGTAAAATTTATGCGGCAACAGGCTCGTAAACCGGCAGTATTATTCCGGGGATATGCCGAAGATGAAATTGAACTACTGCAAAATAAATTCAACAATCTTCTGGTGTTCTCAGGAAAGAATAGAGCAAAGCTTGCCCGAGTGGCCGATCAGCGTTATGGGGCGGATGTAATTATTTTAGATGATGGATTCCAGCATTGGCGGATAAAGCGGGATTTAGACATTGTTTTGATCGATGCAAGCTGCGCCTTTGGCAACAACAGGCTTATTCCGCGGGGAATCCTGCGCGAGCCGCTTACTGCTTTAGCCCGGGCAGATCTTTTGATCTTAACCAAGGTTGACCAGACCGAAGAAAATATAGAAACGCTTAAAACAAAGTTACGCCGATATAACTGCTCAGCGCCCATCTATACAGCAATCCATGCACCGGTAAGTTTGCGTAATCTCTCCTCCGGTAAGATTGTCGAGTTTTCTTTAATCAAAAATCAGCGCCTGGCCATGCTCTGTGGCATCGCTCAACCAGAGTCCCTGCAGCGGACTTTAGAGCAGTTGCAAGCAAAGGTTTGTTTGAAATTTTGTTTTCCCGACCATTATCAGTATTGTCAGGCGGATTTAGCAGATATAGAAGCGCAATGTTCTCAAGCGCAAATTGAGACTATAGTTACGACCGAAAAAGACGCGGTAAAATTAGCGACACTGGTTAAAGATGGAAGTCCTAATATTGAACTATTAGAGTTGGGCATCCAGCTTAAAATTTCCCCAGACGAAAAAAGTTTTTTTAATCTTTTATCTGATCAGATTGAAGCCATAAAGACTTATTCTATTTTGATATTGAGTGACGGCAAATCCGGGCACCTCAATCAAGCAAAGGCAGTAGCCAGAATAATTGAGCAGAGCAAACTATCCTTAAGCGCGACTAAGACCAGCATTATTGAGGTTAAGTTTAAAAACAGATTTTTTAGAAATTTACTTGCTTGCTGCGCCATTTTTGCCGGGCCCAGATGTTGGGGCTGTCTTTTTTGCCTGCGCTTTTGTCTAGACCGAAACTCTTTTGAACAATTGCTGCGCACACCGGCTAATATTGTCGTTTCTGCCGGCTCGTCTTTAAGTGCGGTGAATCTTTTTCTCGGATATCAGAATCAGGCGCGTAAAGTTATTTTAATGAAGCCGACTATTTTGACTTCCGGAAAGTTTGATTTAATGATAATTCCCGAACACGATCGGATAAAGGCGCAAAATAATGTTCTGACTACCAGGATAGCGCCTAATCTGATTGACCAAGAATATTTACAAGAGCAGGCTGAAGTTTTGAAGAACAGATTGCCGCTGGAAGCAGACATTGCTAGACCGATTATCGGCGTACTGCTGGGAGGAGATAACGACAAATACAGCCTAACTGTGGAATTGATGGATCAGCTGATCAGCCAATTGAAAAAAGCCGCAGTTAAACTTAATGGCTCATTGTTGGTAACTACTTCACGGCGCACTCCTAAAGGTGTGGAGCAATTTCTCAAAAACAGCCTTTCCAGCTTTGCCCAATGTAAATTGCTGGTTATTGCCAATGAAGGCAATATTCCCGAAGCCGTAGGGGGGATATTGGGCTTAAGCGATATCGTAGTTGTTTCTGGTGAAAGTATTTCTATGGTCTCTGAGGCCGTGAGTAGCGATAAATATGTTTTGTCTTTTCTGCCTAAAAAAAAGCTCAAGGCCACAACCAAGCAAGAGCTTTTTTTAGTTAAACTAGAACAAGACAATCTTCTTCAGTTAGTCGGAGGGGATACTTTATTTTCCGAAATTGAACGAATTTATCAAGCTCGGACTGTAAAAAAACGACTTCAAGATAAAGAGCGGATTACACAGGCCTTAAACAGAATACTATGAACATCCTGCAGATATTACCGGAATTGAATATCGGCGGCGTAGAACGGGGAACAGTGGATTTAGCCCGAGAGTTGCTTCGCCGAGGGCACCAGGCCTTAGTGATATCTAACGGCGGTGTTTTAGTTGAAGAGTTAGAGTCAACTGGCGCTAGGCATATTAGACTTTCCGTGCACAGAAAATCCCTGTTTTCTATTATCATCAATATAGCTAAGTTAAGTAGAATCTTGCAGCAGGAGAAAGTGGATATTGTGCATGCCCGTTCCCGGATCCCGGCCTTGATCGCCTTTTTTGCCTGCCGAAACACCGGCACTAATTTTGTAACTACCTGCCACGGATATTACAGCCAGAATTTTTTCAGCCGGGTGATGGGTTGGGGAAAACGCGTCATTGTTTCAAGCAGTGCTATTTCCCGGCATATGATTGAAGACTTTTCCGTTCCTCCCGAACGCATTAGTTTTATTGCCCGCGGTGTCGACTTAAACAAATTTAAGTTTCTTCAGAGAACAGAGAACAGAGAACACAGAACAGATGCTTTTGTAATCGGGGTGATTGGCAGACTGACACCGATTAAGGGACATAAATATTTTTTACAGGCCTTAGCCAAGGTGATTCGCTCGGTGCCTAACGTCAAGGCCTTGATTGTAGGAGATATTTCACCGGGAAAAGAAAAATACAAAGATGAGTTATTAATATTGACTAGGAGATTAAGCCTGGACAGATACGTGGAATTTACTGGTCGGCAAAATAATATTCCACAGGTCCTGGCTAGGCTCAATGCCTTGGTTTTACCCACAATCACCCAAGAGGCCTTTGGCCGGGTGCTGATTGAGGCTGCTGCCTGCGGAGTACCGGTTATTGCTACGCGCGTAGGCGGAGTAACCGATATCATTACTGACGGAGAAAATGGAGTTTTAGTCGAACCCAAGGATCCGCAGGCGCTGGCCCAAGCGATTATTAAGTTGTTCAAACAGCCTAACCTTGCGCAACAATTAGTCGCAGCAGGCCGTAAGAATGTGGAAGAAAAATTTTCCCTTGAACAGATGGCCGTTCACACTATAAAAGTTTATGAACAAGTACAAAAAAGCTTAAAAATCTTAGTGATTAAATTAAGCGCCTTAGGTGATTTGATTTTAGCTGTACCTACATTGCGGGCGTTACGCGAGAAATTTCCCCAGAGCAAGATTACTGTCTTAGTAGGCAGGCCTTATCGAGCGATTTTAGAAAATTGCCCTTACATTAACCAAATTTTTGAGTTGGATTCAACTAAGCGAACTTATCAACCCATCTGGGCGATTTCTGCCTTATTGCGCCCAGAGGTTTTTGATTTTGCGGTAGATTTACAGAATAACCGGCGCAGCCATTTATTGTCTTATTTGAGCGGGATCAGTAAACGCTACGGTTATGCCAACGGCAAATTCAGTTTTCTACTCAATAAGAAGATAAAGGATTCCGGTGAAGCGCTTTCTCCGATTAGGCATCAGGGGCGCACATTAAAATTATTAGGTATTGAGTCGGTGAAAGAAGAATTAGAATTGTGGCCGCAAGAAAAAGACGAGTCTTGGGCGCAAGATTTTTTACAGAAACATAGACGACAAAAAACAGCCCCTTTAGTGGGAATTAATCTGGAGGCAAGTTTCACCTGGCCAACGAAGCGCTGGCCGATGGAAAATCTGGCTGAGTTTTTGGATCAATTACAGGAAAGCGGGATAGAAGCAGTGATTACCGGAAAAAAAGAAAGTAGCGAGCAAGCAGACAGGTTAGGACAACTTACCAGATACAGCTTTATTAATGCCCTTGGCCAGACTCAAGTAATGCAACTGGCCTGCTTAATTAAGCGCTGCAATGTCTATATCACCAGCGACAGCGCGCCGCTGCATATCGCCTATGCGATGAGGACTCCGGTAGTGGCTTTGTTCGGGCCCACCGACCCTAAGCGGCATGCCCTGGACAGCGCCCGGCAGGTGATTATTCAGAAACAGCTGCCTTGTGTTCCCTGTTACAAAAGGCACTGCCGTGAACATAGCTGTATGAAGCAAATTTCCGCTGCAGAAGTCTTCGCCGCAGTTAAGAGGCTGTTATGAACGTATTGTTATTAACGACACATGTGAATTTGGGGGGGGTAGGGATTTATGTGCTTTCCCAGGCCAAAGGGCTTACGCAGAGAGGACACCAAGTATGGGTGGCTTCTTCAGGAGGCAATTTAGTTCCCTTGCTTTCCTCTTATGGAGTAGAACATCTTACGCTTGATATCAAGACCAAATCGATAATCAGCCCGAAGGTGTTTCTGGCCTGCAGGCGGGTAGCGCAGATAGTTAAAGAGAAAAATATACAGGTTATTCACGCCCACACCAGGGTTACGCAGGTGTTGGCGCATCTGGTTTCGCAAAATACAGGCGTCCCTTATGTAACCACTTGTCATGGATTCTTTAAGCCCCGGATATTCAGGAAACTTTTTTCCTGCTGGGGAGGACATTGCATTGCTATTAGCGATGCAGTAAGGGAACACTTGGTTAATGATTTCAATGTAGATAAGCAAAAGATTAGCGTGGTGCATAACGGCGTGGAGATAGAAAAATTTTCTCCGCAAAAATTTTCTCAACAAGAAAAAGAAGGCTTTAAAAAAGATTACGGCTTAAAAACTGGCGCGCCGATTATTGGCACGGTAGCCAGGCTATCTTCGGTCAAGGGGCAGCAATATCTTATCCTAGCGATGCAAAGGATAGTTGAAAAGATTCCCCAGGCCCAACTGTTGCTGGTAGGAGATGGGCCAGAGAAAGAGAATCTAGTTGCCCAGGTAAAGGAATTGGGGATAGGAAATAAGGTGTTCTTTGGTGCCTCTACTTTTGATACCAGCGTTCCTTTATCTATTATGGATGTGTTTGTTCTTCCTTCTTTGATGGAAGGTTTGGGCTTAGCGATTATTGAGGCCCAGGCCATGGGACTGCCCATAGTTGCCTCTGATGTGGGAGGTATTTACTCCATCGTTCAGGATGGCATTACCGGTCTATTAGTTGAAGCCAAAGATGTTCAGGGCTTAGCCGAGGCAATATTAAAATTAGTTACAGATAAGCAGTTAGCGCAAAGCTTAAGCCAGGCCGGACAAAGGCAGGCCAGGGATAAATTAAATTTAAGACAGATGATTGATGGGATTGAACAAGTATATAAGGATATCTTGAAAAAATGAAATTTAAAAAGACATTTTTAGTCTTAATAATTATTTTCAGTATTGCTGGCGTTTATTTTCATCTGCAGTCCAGATACGTTGTGCCTATTTTGATGTATCATCATATTGATGGAGACGGAGAAGATTCTTCTCTAAGTGTTTCTCCGGAAAATTTTAGGCGGCAAATGCAGTTTTTGGCCGCCCACAAATATAATACGATTTCTTTAGCCGAATTTGTCCAGTCCAAAGTCAAAGGAGAAAAGCTGCCGCACAATAGCGTGGTCATCACTTTTGATGATGGCTACGCGGATAATTATGGCTATGCCTATCCAGTGTTGAAAGAATATCAAATACCGGCTACGATTTTTGTGATCGTTGATGCTATTGGCGAAGAAGAATTTGTTAACTTAGAGCAGATGAAAGAGATGTGCGCATCAGGAGTAATTACCATCGGCAGCCACAGCTTATCGCACGTTTATTTGCCGGACAGGGACAAAACGACGCTAGAGCGGGAAATTGCCGGCTCAAAGACCAAGTTAGAGGCCAGGCTAAGGGAAAAAATAGATTTTTTCTGCTACCCCATCGGCCATTTTAATGAAAAGATACAACAGATTGTAAAAGCTGCCGGCTATCAGGCCGCCTGCACTACCAATCGCGGCCGGGTGGAAACCAACTTAAATCAGGACCTGTTTGCCCTGAAGCGGATTAAGATCACTGACAGCTGGCCCAATTTGTTTATCTTCTGGGTAAAACTTTCCGGATATTACAATTTATTTAGAACGGCGAGGAGCCCTTATTGAAGCGGATTCTAATCGTTAATGTTAATTGGCGGGGGGATGTTTTGTTTTCCACGCCTTTTCTGCGGGCAATCAGAGAAAATTTTCCCGAAGCCTTTATTGCTACGCTGGTAGTTCCCCGCTGCGTGCCGATTTTAGAAAATAATCCTGATTTAAACGAAATCATCGTCTTCGATGAACGAGGAAAACAACGCGGACTTTGGGGAAAGATGAAGCTGATCCGCCTGTTGCGTACCAAAAATTTTGACCTGGCCTTTATTTTACATCGCTCACTCACCAGGACATTAATCTGTTGGCTGGCGGGGATCCCGGAAAGAGTGGGCTATTATACCAAGAAAAGGTCGCTGTTTCTGACTAAAAATATTTTTGCTCAAGCAGAGCCTGTGCATAAGGTGGATTACTTTTTAAAAATTGCTCAAGATTACGGCGTCCCGGTAAAAAATAGAGATTATCAATTCTTGATCAGCCAAGATAACCGGGATTATGCCGATAAGTTATTACAGGAACAGGGCGTGAAAAAAGGAGATTTTTTGGTAGTGCTTAATCCAGGAGGCAACTGGGACTTAAAACGTTGGCCCAAAGAGAATTTTGCCCTTTTGGGAGATAGCCTAGTTGAAAAATACCAGGCCCGGGTGCTGATTACAGGTGCGGCAAAAGATATCAAACTGGCCGAAGAGATAGCTGCTTTGATGAAAAATCAACCGCTGCTGTTATGTGGAAAGACTACCTTAGGAGAATTGGCGGCCTTGATGGCTAAGGTTAATTTAGTGGTTGCTAATGATTCCGGGCCAATGCATATTGCCTTAAGCCAAGGGGCGAAAGTGATTGCATTGTTTGGCCCGACGGCGCCTAAAATCACCGGTCCTTACGGCCGGGGTAATTATACAGTCATTCAGAAAGATGTCGGATGCGCAGTCCCTTGTTATGAACTCAACTGTACTGATCAACGCTGTATGAAGGCAATCTCGGTGCAAGAGGTCTTGCAGGCAATAGCAAAGATGAGGCAGGATGAAAATAAATAAGGCGAAGGTAAAAAAAATATTGGTGATCGGCTTAAGCAACATCGGTGATGCAGTATTAACTACACCGGTGATTGAAGAATTGCGCCGCCATTTCCCCCAAAGTCAGTTAGCAGTTTTGGCGGGTCCGCGGGCCTTTAGTGTTTTTCGCAATGACCAACGGATCGATAAAAAAATTATTTATGATAAGGCTATTTCCTGGAATAATAAGTTGGCCCTGGTCAACAGGCTCAAGGCCGAGCGCTATGATTTAGTGGTTGATTTGCGCCATTCGGCCTTAAATATTTTTTTAGCGGCAAGATATCATACGCCAATTTTTTT
>JAFGCM010000095.1 GCA_016932635.1 Candidatus Omnitrophota bacterium | reverse complement strand
CCAGCGCGGGCAATTTCCTTTTGTGGGTTTGGTCGTCTCCGGAGGGCATACCAGTTTGTTTTATGTCCGGGACTTTTTGAAATGGCAGTTGATCGGAGCGACGCGTGACGATGCGGCTGGTGAATCTTTTGATAAGGTGGCCAAGATTTTACAGTTAGGCTATCCCGGAGGACCGATTATAGAAAAAATGGCTCAAGGTATTAATGGCGATAAAGTTAGGTTTCCCCGTTCTTATTTAGAAAAAAATAGCCTGGATTTTAGCTTTAGCGGGCTAAAGACAGCTGTATTATACTACGTAAGAAATTTCCCAAAGACCAGCCGAGCAGCAATTGCCGCAGGTTTTCAAGAAGCAGTAATTGATGTGCTCGCTGAAAAGGCCCTGCGGGCCTGTCTATTAAAGCGAGTCAAAACTTTAGTAGTCGGCGGCGGGGTGGCGGTTAATCGGCGCTTAAGAGAGCTATTTATTCAGCGCTTAAGTGAACATAATATCCGGGTATATTTTCCTCAATCAAAGCTGTGTCAGGATAATGCCGCGATGGTGGCTGGACTAGGCTATCAACTGTACAAACGGGGTGTAGTTTCTGATTTAGGTTTACAGGTTGCACCTAACCTAACGTTGTAATTTGAAAGGAAAAGGTTATGTTTACGACACTGCAGGTGGCTTGGCGTTTAGTGCTGGCTTTTGTTCTCGGCGGCTTAGTGGGATGGGAAAGAGAGTTACATGGCCGGGTTGCGGGCCTGCGCACACACATCTTGGTTTGCCTGGGTTCGGCACTAATTATGCTCACCTCGATGTATATGTTTTACATTTATCAGGGAGTGGCCAGTATGGATCCGGCCCGGATTGCCGCCGGAGTAATTACGGGCATTGGTTTCTTAGGTGCCGGCACAATTTTAAGGTTTAGGGCCTCGGTGCGCGGTTTAACTACAGCGGCCAGCCTTTGGGCGGTGGCCGGAATTGGCTTAGCCGCCGGCTGCGGATTTTATATCGGCGCTTACGTAACCACGCTGCTTGTGCTACTAGTCTTATTTGCTCTGACTAGATTAGAGAAGGCGATGATCCGGAAGAACTGGTATAAGACGATGGTTGTGGAGACCAAAGGCGATGCCCAGCAATTAAAAGATATCCGCTCAGTCTTATCTGAATACAAAGCAGAAATTCGCGATTTTGAAATAAAAAAACAAGCACATGCAAATAACGTAATCGTTGAACTATACCTAAAGCTGCTTACCGACCGGGACGATGACCAAGTCTTGACTGAGATTATGCGGATTAAGGGAGTAGAAAGAGCCAGTTGGCAAGAGCAGTAGGTCCCGCTTCGTAAACGCTGCAAAAATTCTCTTACGACAATTTTTGCGCACTCGCGGGATTAATTCGCACAAACTAAAGTAGAATAATTTAATAGATGGATTTATGAAAATCACAGATTTTCATAAATCCAGTGCTCATTGAAGGAGGTGAAAGATGGCTTTTAGAAACAAAAGAAAGGACGAGGAACATTTAGCGCCAGCCTTAGAGGAAAAGAAGATTCTGGATGTGGATGCCAGCATGCAGGGTAGCATGGTCTTTCGCGATCCGGTAAACCTGCGCATCAACGGTAAATTTGAAGGCACGCTGGATACCAAAGGAAGCTTAACCATAGGAGAAAAAGCGGAGGTGCAGGCCAATATAATCGGTGAGGATATTATTATTGCCGGAAAGGTATTAGGCAATGTGACTAGTTCCAACAGCCTCGCTCTCACGGCAACAGCGCACCTGGAAGGCGACATCCGCACCCCCAGCTTAAGCATTGCCCAGGGCGCAGTGTTTCAGGGGAAATGTCAGATGGAATCCAGAAAAGATCAGCGAGTGAGTTCGGCCACCATGCAGCAGGCAGTGATGAGCGTAGAAGAGCTGGCAAAATATCTGGAAGTGGATAGCGCCTCGGTATTGGACTGGGCCAAGAACGGCCGTATTCCTGCGCAGAAAGAAGGCTCAAGCTGGAGATTTGACCGGAATAAAATCGATATCTGGATTGCCAGCGAGAAAATCAAGTAATAATTAACAAACATAAGGATGCGATGCTTCGATGGCAGAAAAATTACTGAGCACAAGAGAGGTTTGTCAATTTCTGGGCCTTTCGGAGGAAAAATTGCGTAAATTAGTAGACGAGGGAAAGATCCCTGCCTATAGGCTGGGAGGAACCCTGTTACGATTTAGAAAAGATCAGATCGAGCGGATTAAAGGCCGGGGAATCGACAAGCTGACTGTAGGGAAAACGCAGGAACATCCGGCCGCTGCAGATTATAACCAGCTGGAAAAGCTGAAAGATTTTCTTTATTTTAATGATTTTTATATTGTCTCCGGAATTGTCGTTATAATTTTACTGACAGTTATTTTCTTTTATTGATTTTGTTCATTCTCTACGAACTATGAACTACGAACTTAAATTGGAGGTAGGCGATGTGGGATGTGATGCAAAAAGGCGGTCCGTTGATGTATTTGATTATTCTTTGCTCTGTGGTAGCTTTGGCGGTAGTCATTGAAAGGCTTTATCATTTACATCGAGCCAAGATCGATATCGATAAGTTTATGGAAGCTATTGCCAATACCTTAAAGCGCAACCGGATTATGGAAGCGATTGATTTGTGCGAGAAAACGCCCGGACCGATTGCCCATATTATCAAGGCCGGTATTCTCAAGCACGACCGCTCCCGCCAAGAGATCAAGGAGGCCATCGACGATGCCGGGATTTATGAAGTGCCGCGCCTGGAGAAAAACTTAGGCGCCTTGGCCACAATTGCCCACATCTCGCCGCTGTTGGGTCTATTAGGGACTGTTACCGGAATGGTGCGGGCCTTTCAGGTTATTCAGGAGAAGGCGACTGCCCTGCAGCCGGTAAGTCCGGGTGAGTTAGCCGGAGGTATTTGGGAAGCCTTAATTACCACCGCCGCCGGGTTAATCGTAGCCATACCTACTTTTGTAGCTTATAATTACCTGGTCAGCCGGGTTAAGGGTTCTGTTTTGGAAATGGAACGGGCAGCGACGGATTTGATTAACATCCTGGGGCAACGCAATGAGATTTAAAGGACATGTGGAGTTTGAGAAAGGTCGCCTGGACATTGCACCGCTGATTGACGTGGTTTTTCTTTTATTGATATTTTTTATGCTTACTTCCAGCTATATCCTGCAGCCGGGTATTAGAATCAATTTACCCAAGGCCTTAACCAGCGAGGTAATTCAGAAAAGGAATTTGGTGGTTACAGTCAGCGCCGAAGAATTGATTTATTTAAATAACCGTCCAATCGCTTTAAAAGACTTAAAAAATCGTTTACAAGAGGCAGCTCGGGAAAACAAAGCCCTATTGATTAAGGCCGATCGCCGGGCGTCTTTAGGAAAGGTGGTTGAGATTTGGGATTTATCCCGCGAGGCGGGCTTGACCCAGATCAATATCGCTACAGAGCAGTCTGAATGATGATTATCAATAAGGAACTGCGCATAGCTTTGTTGCTTTCTTTGTGCTGGCATCTGTTTTGGATGTCATCTGTCTCAATAGTATTTGTGCCTAGGGGGCTGGGGGTGCGACAATTTTCCGGAGTAAACTTTTTAGGTTCGATCCTCGGTAGTAGCGCCGAAGAAGGCCTTGCTCCGGCCTCCGGTTTCAGCCAGTTACCCCAAGAACTCAATATTCAAAAAACTTATTTTACTAAAAGCCCTCAGGCAATCCTGCCGCTAGAAAAAAATTTTCCCAATACTGATGATTTTATTGATTTAGCTGTTCCCGTAGCTAAAGGGCCTGTTTTGATCACATCTGCTACCGAAGGGGATACTTCATTGGCAGGGCGCCAGCCAATTTTTAAGCCGCCTTTTCCCCAATATTTAAACTGGGTAGAAGAAGAATTAAAAACTGATGCCGTCAGCTTTAAAACATATATTGAGCCTTCGGGCTTAGTGCAAGAGGTAATCAATGTGCAGGCCAGCTCCAATCCTGAGATCGATGTGCTTTTAGCCAGGTACGTGCGCAAATGGCGCTTTGCGCCCGGCGCCGGAGCAACGGGTGAATGGCAGATTATTAAGATACCGCTTAACTTCCAGTGATTAGGTTAGAGTTTGAATTTGCCGTATTTTTGTTTTTATTGATTACTATTTTTGCTGTTTTGCTGATTTGGCTGTTCTGGACAAAAATAAAACTTCCGCAACAAAAGAACATCCAGATGGAATCAATCTGGCAATGCTCTATTTGCACCTATATCTATGTGGATAGCAAGAATCAAAAGCTTTCTGTTTGTCCCAGATGTGGCAGCTATAACGATCGAAAAGAAAAGGGAGGTGGGCCTTGATTACAGAATTAGGAATCATTGCCGGAGATATTTGGCACTATTTAGATGAGCACGGCCGGGCGAGACTTACGGATTTAGTATCCGCCCTGGATAAGCCGCGGGAGACTATTTTAATGAGCCTGGGTTGGCTGGCCAGAGAAGGTCACGTGAAGCTGGAGCCGGAAAACTCAGATTACCAGATTGAACTAAGGAAATAAGGCAGGTGATACCTATGGCAGGCGCAAAAGGGGAAGAAAAAATTCCCATCGAACCACCTTTGGTGGTCATTGATTATCGCACCTTGAGCAAGGGTTTCGGATGGTGGGCAGCAGCTGTATTGGTGGAATCCTGGGGCCGCAGGCAGATTTGTCTATATCTGTGGCAGAGAAAAAAAGAGGGTTGGAAGAGAAAGCAGAAATTTACTGTTCATGATCCGGAGAAATGGAGCCAGATCGCTCAGGCCGTGGAGGAGCTTCTACCCAATATGCAGCAAAAGGTCTAACTTTGTTAGACTTGGGGGGATGAGGAGCTAAAGGTAAGGAAATATACTTAATATTACCTATATTAAAGGAGGCCCAGGATGTTTAGAGATAAAAAAGGCCTGGCAATGTTGGTGGTAATGAGCCTGGTTCTGATGCTGTTACTGTTGGGTGGAGCGGTACTTTTGATTTCCGGAGGCCATTTTGGCACCTCTTATAATCAAATTAAGCGCGCCAAGGCTTATTATGCGGCCGAGGCGGGAATCCAGCATGCATTATGGAGATTGCGGGAGGATCCGGGAAGTATAAGTTATGCTTCTGGTGGGATCTGCGGACAGATCCTT
>JAFGCM010000094.1 GCA_016932635.1 Candidatus Omnitrophota bacterium | reverse complement strand
CTTTTAACTTTTTGGGCGACGGCCTGCGCGACGCCTTCGACCCGCAACTAGTTGCACCTGGTGGGGAAGCAATCGGGAAACAGGTGGCGAGGTAATCGGGAAACCCTGCCCGCCCAGCAAAAATCTGGGCCGGCGGGTGTCCCCTGGGGACTTTTATTAACATGACAGAAATATTACAGATAAATAATTTGCATACTTATTTTAATACAGATACAGCCGTGGCGCGGGCTGTTGAGGGGGCTTCTTTCAATATCAGTAAAGGCGAGACCTTAGCCTTGGTGGGTGAGTCCGGATGCGGCAAAACTGTTACGGCCTTATCGATTATGCGCCTGGTGCCGGCTATTACTGGTGAGATTGTGCAGGGTGAAATTATTTTTCAGGGGCACAATCTGTTAAATTTATCTGAATTTGAGATGCGTGCCATGCGCGGGCAAAAAATTGGTATGGTATTTCAGGAGCCGATGAGTTCGTTAAATCCGTTGTTTACTATCGGCTACCAGATTCAGGAGGCCATCCTGGCGCATCAGAGGATGAGTAAACAGCAGGCCAAGAGCCAGGTAATTGAACTGTTAAATAAGGTGGAAATGCCCGAGCCCGGGCAAAGATACAGCGATTATCCGCACAATCTTAGCGGCGGCTTAAGGCAAAGGGCAATGATTGCCCAGGCGCTGGCTGCTCATCCGGAACTTTTGATTGCCGATGAGCCGACCACAGCCTTAGATGTAACTATCCAGGCGCAAATTTTAAAGTTGTTTTCCCGGCTGAAACAGACCAAAGAGATGTCGATTTTGTTAATTACCCATGACTTGGGAGTTGTAGCCGAGATTGCCGACAGAGTGTGTATTATGTATGCGGGAAGGATTGTGGAGGAGGCGGGGGTGCTGCCGATTTTTAATCAGCCCAGGCATCCCTACACCGATGGACTGCTCAAATCAATTGCGGCGCGCAATTATTCCCGGCAAAGGCTGATGGTGATACCGGGAGTGGTGCCTGAGCCGGCTAATAAGCCCGGCGGCTGTGCGTTTCATCCGCGCTGCCGGCGCGCTGACCTGACTTGCCGTCGGGAGATGCCCGAGCACTTAGAGACCGAAAGCGGCCACAAGGTAAGCTGCTGGCACCCATTATAGAAACTGAAATGAAAAATATCTTAGTCCAAGTAGAAGCGTTAAAGAAATATTTTCCGGTCAAAAGAGGCCTGCTCTATAAAATTGCCGGCTGGATTAAGGCGGTGGATCAGGTCAACCTGGAGATGGAGAAGGGTAAGACCTTAGGCTTGGTTGGTGAATCAGGCTGCGGCAAAACCACTCTGGCCCGGACAATGTTGCGCCTGATTGAGCCCGACAGCGGCGAAATCTACTTTAGAGAACAGCCGATTACCCGAATATCGCCTCAAGCCCTGCGCAACTTAAGGCAGGATATGCAAATAGTTTTTCAGGACCCGTTTAACTCGCTTGATCCGCGCTTTACGGTCAGCCGGACCATCAGCGAGGGTTTGCAGGTGTTCCAATCTTTGAGCAAAAGCAAGTTAGCGGATCAGGTGCGCGAGTTATTAGCCGTTGTCGGGTTGCCGGATGATGCGATTAACCGCTATCCGCACGAATTCAGCGGAGGGCAGAGGCAGCGGATTGGCATTGCCCGGGCAATTAGCCTGAAGCCTTCATTCCTGGTCCTGGATGAGCCGGTTTCCTCCTTAGACGTTTCCGTGCAGGCGCAGATTATCAATCTGCTTTATGAGCTGCAGGAAAGATTTGCCCTGACTTATCTGTTCATTACCCACGATTTGAATATTATCCGCCAGGTCAGCGATGAAGTGGCAGTGATGTATCTGGGCAAGATTGTCGAGCAGGCAGTCAATGCCGACTTATTCAACCGGCCACAGCATCCTTATACCAAGATTCTGCTTGAGGCCACACCGATTGCCCACCCCAAAGAAAGAAAACCAAGGGCAATTTTAAAGGGCGAGGTGACCTCGGCCATGCACCTGCCATCAGGCTGCCGGTTTCGCACCCGTTGCCCTTCGGCAATGGATATCTGCAGCCGCCAGGAGCCAGCCTTAAAGGAAATCGCCCCCAATCACCGCGCCGCCTGCCATCTTCTGTAGGCTAAGAGAATTTAAAAAAAACATGTTAAAAAAACATTGACAGGGGTTGTTTTTGGTATTATAATACGGTTTTACACGGTTTTACACAGATTTAAACAATCAAAAAAGGGGGAAGGGATGATTGAAGGACCGAAAGGGAAAAAGAAGTTAATGGAAAAGGACAACGAAGTTTTTTTAACGCCCAATCAGGCGGCGGAAATCTTAAACGTCAGTTTATCAACACTGAAGAAGTTTATCTATTCCGGCAAGATTAAGACGCTGAAGACCCCGGGCGGCCACCACCGCATCCGCAAGAGCGACTTGTTCGAGATGATGAACATCGAGGCGATATCCGGGCAGTCCGGAGATCAGGAGCACCAGACTTTGCTTGAGGTCTCGCGCGGCCTGATTAACCTGCTGGAGCGGCGGCAGAAGTTCTGCTGCGGCCATGCCAGCGTAGTCTGCCGGATCAGCCTGAAAATCGGCCTGGGGCTTAGTTTCTCAGCTGAAGATATGTGCAAGCTGCAGCTGGCGGCGCTGTTGCACGACATCGGGATGTTGGCCATCGAAGAAGGCATTTTAAATAAAATTACCACCTTAAGCGAGATGGAATACTCTACCATCAAGACTCACCCCGCGCTGGGCGCAGACCTAATCAGCTCGGTTCAGTCGTTTCAAAAATTATCTCCCATCATCAGGCAGCACCACGAGCGCTACGACGGCCTAGGTTATCCCTCCGGTTTAAAGCGCGATGAAATTTGTCCGGAGGCTAAGATTGTCAGCCTGGCCGAGGCCTTTGCCGCAATGACCGCCAGTGATTCTTACCGCAAGCCACTCTCGGAAAAACAGGCCCTCTGCGAAATCAAGAAAAACTACGGCGGCCAGTTTGACCCGGAAATCACCGAGAGTTTTCTTAAAAACTACGAGGTATCCCGCAAGAAAAACGATGAATAAATTTTGGCTTGAAAAAACTGCATACATTTTCGCATTCTTATTATTGGCGACTGCGGCCTTTGGCTTTGATGCCGAGGACTTAGACGTTCAGGTGCGCGCCAATGTCTCGGAAACCTACGACGATAATATTACCTTTGCCCATCAAGACGCGAAAAAAGATTTTATCACCAGTTTTTCCTTAGGTACGGACCTAAAATATGAACAAAAAATGCGCAGCCTAAGTTTAGCCGCCAATATCTTTCAGCAGTTGTTTGCCGATTGCAGCGACTTCAACAACACCTCCCAGGACTTGAGCTTAGACTACAAGCAGGAGCTTTCCAAATACGCCCGTCTTAGCCTGCTCAACCGTTTCTCGCACAGCTATGAGCCGCGCAGCTTTGAAGACGCCTTTGGCCGCAGCGGCGGCCGCTACAGCTATTACCGCAACAGATTCAGCTTAGGCTATATTAAAGACATTTCCAAGCAGCTTTCCGTCGGCGCCCGCTACGCTAACGAGCTCAACGAGATTTCCCGCGAGGACTTAGCCGATTCCTATCTGAATAATTTCGGCCTGGACGCCACTTATTTCTTAAGCTCTAATAATATTCTTTCAGGTTCTTACGACTTCAGCAACAGAAACTTTAACCCCGGAAGCAGCGCCTCAACCAATAGCTTAGCCACGGGCCTTAGGCATTATTTTACCGAACAGCTTTATTTTGACGGGCGGGCCGGACTGGATATAATTAATTCCTTTTTTGAGAAGAGCTATACCAAGCCGTTAATCTTTGCCGCGCTGACCAGCGACATCGATGAAACTGCGCAAGCCAGCCTTTCCTTTTCCCAGCAATATACGACCACCTCCTACACCCAGGACTTGTTCAAGCAATGGCGCCTAAGCGCCGCATTAAATAAACAGCTGTTCAAAAGGCTAAACTGCGCGCTGTCGGCTTTTTACGGCGAGGGCGAATATGTCTCATCCAGCATCACCGACGAGCTCAATGGCGCGAGCTGCAGCCTGCGCTACGACTTGAACGAACAGTTAACCGGCACCCTTAGCTATAGCTACACCAGCGTAGATTCCAATCTTAATACACGCGAATACAGCAAAAACCGCATCTCTTTAAGATTATCTTATGATTTCTAATATTGTTTTGTCTACGAACTACGAACTACGAACAACGAACTAAAATGTTAAAAGAGCACGCCACGATATTTAGAAGATTAGCGATTTTCGGCGATTTGTGCATTATCGCCGGATCATTCTTCCTGGGGTATTTTTTCCGCAACAAAATCCAGGATATCTACCCCTTAGAAGTCTACATCGGGCTGTTGCCGGTTCTGTTATTGAGCTGGGGGAGCCTGCTTTATTTCTTCGGGATGCATAAGCCGCTGCGCATCCGCAGGCTGGGCGAGCTGTTATTGATTATCTTCAAGGCCGCGGGCTTTAGCTTCATCATCTTTGCCACCTACGTCTATATTTTTAAGCTGCACTATATCAGCCGGGCCTTTATTATGTTCGTGTTTATTTTTGCGGCGCTCTTAATCAGCTTTGAAAAAATCGCGCTGATGATATTTTTCCGCAAGCTGCGCCGGCGCGGGTTTAATTTCCGCCAAATCTTAATCATCGGCACCGGTCAACGCGCCCAGCATTTTATTAGCCTGGTGCATTCCCACAGCGAATGGGGCTTGCGCATCGTCGGTATCGTGGATGATGACCCGGCCAAAGTGGGCAAGACGGTTTCCGGGCACAAGGTGCTGGGCACTTTTAAGGACGTGCCCAATATCGTGCACGGTAATGTCGTGGATGAGGTGGTCTTTGTAGTGCCGCGCTCCTGGCTGAACAAGATTGAAGGCCTGATGCATTTCTGCGAGTCGGAGGGCCTGAAGGTAAACGTGGCCGTAGATATTTTTAAACTGAAATTTTCCCGGGCCAAACAGACTGATTTAGCCGGATTTCCTTTATTAAGTTTTGAGAGCACGCCGGAAAAATTGGGGCACTTGTTAATTAAACGCCTGCTGGATATGATTATCTCAACAGCTGGTTTGATTATCCTTTCGCCGTTATTTTTAGTTATCCCGCTTATCATTAAGGCCACATCTCCGGGGCCGGTATTTTTCCGCCAGCAAAGAAGCGGCTTAAACGGCCGCCGGTTTAACCTGTATAAATTCCGCACGATGACTAAAGATGCCGAGGCCAAGCTAAGTGAGCTTCTGCAATATAATGAGATGAACGGCCCGGCCTTTAAAATGGAAAACGACCCCCGCCTGACCAAAATCGGCGGGTTCTTAAGAAAATTCAGCTTAGATGAGCTGCCGCAGTTGTGGAACGTATTTCGGGGCGATATGAGTTTGGTTGGCCCGCGCCCGCCTATCCCTAAAGAAGTAGAAAAATACGATAACTGGCAAAGGCGGCGCCTAAGTATGCGCCCGGGCATCACCTGCCTCTGGCAGGCCAATGGCCGCAACCGGATTAATGACTTCAGCGAATGGGCCAAACTCGATTTGGAATATATTGATAATTGGTCCTTAGGACTTGATTTTAAGATTATTTTTAAGACAGTGCCGGCGGTTTTGTTTGCCCACGGCGCTAAATAGTTCGGAGTTCGTAGTTCGGAGTTCGTAGTAAAAAATATACCAGGAGGTTTAAATGAAAAAGTTAGCGTTATTATTGGTAATAATTGCGCTGTTTGGATTCTCTTTGCCGGTTCAGGCGGAGGAGCCGGCGCAGGTCGGATACACCGTCGGAGTAGATGATGTGATGGATATTAATATCCTGCAGCCGGAGGCGCTGGGCACAACCGTGACGGTAGCTCCGGATGGCTCGGTATCGTTTCCCTATATCGGCAATGTCCAGGTCAAGGGAATGACCTTGGGTGAGATCCAGAATGAGGTCCAGACCCGCCTGGCTGACGGCTATATGAAATATCCGGTGGTTTCAGTCTCTTTGCGCGAGTCGCGCAGCCGCAAATTTTTTGTCTATGGCGAAGTCAACCGCCCGGGCACTTATCCCATTGAGGAAAGCGCCACGGTGCTCAAGGCCATCTCAATGGCCGGCGGCTTTACCAAATTCGGCTCATCCAGCCGCGTGAAGGTGCTGCGGCCCAAAAAAGGCGAAGCCGGATACGAAACCATCAAGATTAACATTAACGACGTGATGAACGGCAATTCCGATGCCGATATTGCTATTCAACCCGAAGACATTATCGTTGTGTCCGAAGGCATGTTTTAGTTCGTAGTTCGTTGTTCGTAGTTCGTAGTAAAAAAAAATATACAGGAGGAATCAATGGAGACATACGAAAGTCAGAATACAGCGACGTTGCGTGATTATTTAAAGGTGCTGTTTCGGCACAAGGCGGTGATTATCACTACCTTTATCACGGTAATGGCCACCGTGGCCATTGGCCTGAAGCTGAAGACGCCGGTATTTGAATCACAGGTGAAGATTCTCATTTCCGCGGAGAAGCAGGTGGAGGCCACATACTATCGCGACTTAATCGGCGCGCGCAATGCCGAAATCGTGCTTACCCAAAGCGAAATCGTCATCTCCAACCCGGTGATTGAGCGGGCTGTTCAGGCAATGGGCCTGTATGAGCGCCCGTTGGATTACGAAAAGCGCTTTGCTTCTGCCCTAAAGAAGCCCCTGATTGATTTTCAGGTTAAGCGCTTGAATAAACAGCTTGAGCCGCTAAGCGAAGAGCAGCGCAAGGCCTATTCTTTCCGCCTGGCAGTAGAGGAGCTGAAGCGCAACGTTAGAGTCGAGCCCATCCGCGATACTAATTTATTCACCATCAGCGCCCGGGAATTCAGCCCGATCGGCGCGGCGATTATCGCCAACGTGGTCAGCCGCTCCTACGTCATCTTTGACTTAGAGCAGCAGCTGGCGGAGCTTGAGCTCAAATACGGCGCCAAGCATCTCTCGGTAATGCAGATGAAGGACAACATCGAGAAGATGAGACAGAGCCTAAACGGCGAGCCGCTGGCCAACGTGGACGCCATCGGCCCGGCCAGCGTGAAGATTATTGAGCAGGCGCAGGTTCCGCTTCGGCCCGTAGGCCCGTCGGAACTGCTCACCCTACTTTTGGCCCTGGTGATGAGCCCGTTCTTAGGGATAATGCTCGCCTTTATGTTTGAATACATCGACCAGACCTTTAAGTCGCCGCAGGATATCGAGACGGTCCTGGGCCTGCCTTATTTAGGCTCAATTGCCAAAAAGAAAAAGCTCAAAGCCAAAGGCCTGCATAATTTATCCGACCAAATTGCCCTGTTAATGAAGGATAAGAATCTGCAGTCCCTGCTGTTCAGCGCGGCCTTACCCAGAGAGGGCGCCACTACCATTGTGGCTAATTTAGCAAAGCGCCTGGCGCAAAAATTAGGCTACAAGGTGCTGATTATTGACGCCAATTTAAGGTCACCGGCAATGCACAAGGTATTTAAAATTCCTGAATCGCCGGGCCTGGCTGAAGTGCTGGAAGGCAAGGTAGCCTTTGAGAAGGCCTTTCAGGTGATTGACCGGCACTTAAATGTGCTTACCGCCGGAAAAAGCGAGCTCAACCCGGCCACGTTATTAGGCTCATCAATGATGTCGGAAATCATCAATATGGCCAAGCAAAAGCGCGAAATCATCCTGCTCGACTGCGCCAACTTCAAAGACTTTCAGGATGCCGCGGTGCTGGCTCAACTTGCCGATGGCACAGCTATCGTGATTAAGGAAGGCCGCACCCGCCGCCAGGTGGTCAAGGCGGCAATTGCGCCGCTGCAAGCCCAAAAGGCTAATCTGATCGGCGCTATCCTGAACAACCGCACCTATGCCATTCCGGGCTTTGTCTATGAGCGGGTGTAAAAAAGATTAATTTTTCTATTGCATTATGTTATCAAATATGATAAACTAATGGTATGAAATGGGAAGAATTCCTCAATATTGCAGGTGAGTTGCCATTTATTGAGACTGAAATTTTGCTGGCAGGAATGTCTGATGCCAAAGCGGTTAAGGTGCAAATTAGCCGTTGGCAGCAGGTAGGCAAGATCATTCAGCTTAAAAGAGGGGTCTATCTTTTAGCCGCGCCTTATCGTAAGGTCAAGATTTTCGAACCCTCCCTGGCTTCAGTTCTAAAAAAACCCTCTTACCTTAGCCTGGAAAAGGCGCTGGAATACTATGACCTAATTCCCGAAGCTGTGCCGGTATATACATCGGTTACGACCAAGCGGCCCAGAAGGTTTACTTCCGCAGCCGGAATTTTTGACTACCGGCATATTAAGACCGCTCTTTTTTGGGGCTACAGTTCCGTTACCGTAAATCAACAAACCGGCTTTATTGCTTCGCCTGAAAAGGCATTACTGGATTTTTTCTATTTAAAGGGCGTAAAGGTATCTGTCGAATATCTTAGCGAATTACGGCTCCAGAATGTTAGTAAAATTGATTTGCAGAGACTATTCGATTATGGGCGAAGATTTAAGAAACCCGGCATCTTATCTGTATGCGCGGTAATCGAAAAATACATTGAGGCCCGCAAAGAAGAGGAAAAGACATTATGAAGGATTATGTATTGGAATTAACGTCTAAACAAAGCGGCTTGAACGCTAAATTAAATATTATGCGCGAATATCTTCAAGCCTATGCCTTGAGGGTATTATTTAATCAAGGCGTGTTCCACTCGAGCGCATTTTTAGGCGGAACAGCATTAAGATTCTTGCATGGTTTACCGCGCTTTTCGGAAGATTTAGATTTTTCGCTGACCGCAAAGATGGATTATTCCTTTGCCGCTGTTATCGGAAAAGTAAAAGAGGAATTCGGCTTGGCAGGCTATGACATCTCGGTAACCTATAATGACAGAAAAAATGTTCAACATGCCTTTTTAAAATTTGCGGGATTGATGTATGAGGCGGGCATTTCACCACTTGAGAGCCAAAAATTCTCCATCAAGATCGAGATTGACACCAACCCTCCGCAAGGAGCGGGCTTAAAAACAGCGGTGGTAAACAAATATTTCCCCCTTTCCTTTTTGTCATACGACCTTGCTTCGCTTTTTGCCGGAAAATTACACGCATTACTGTGTAGAAAATACACCAAGGGGCGGGATTTCTTTGACTTAGGTTGGTATCTTTCGCGCTGGAAAGACATCGTTCCTAATATCGCGCTGCTTAGAAATGGGCTTTTACAATCCGGATGGAAATCTGAAATGCCGTCTGAAAATAACTGGCGCGATTTTTTATATCAGGCGGTTGAAAAAACAAATTGGCAAAAGGTAAGGGAGGATGTAG
>JAFGCM010000093.1 GCA_016932635.1 Candidatus Omnitrophota bacterium | reverse complement strand
CAAGAGGATTATTTGGGTAGACAAGGAAACCGCCGGAGATATCTATCAGGAAATATATGATTCAGCAGGAAGAAAATATAAAACAATCCTGAAAAATTACGAAAATATTAACGTGAACGGCCAGGAGTATCCTACGCAGACATTACTTGAATGCGTGGACTTGATTTCCGGACACCATACCGTAATTGAGATGAAGGATATTAAGTTTGATCAGGGCTTGGAAGAAGGTGATTTTAGCGAACGCATTTTGCGCCGCTCAAAATGGTAAATGAGGCCATCCGCCGTTTTATTTCGTTTTGGTTCGCAAAGCGAAACAGCGGGGGCGGGACAAAAGGCATAAATTGATGAAAGGAGGAGCAGGGATGAAGAAACTGAAATTTTTAGTAGTTTTCATATTAGGACTTTCTTTTTTAGGCGCAGCTACCTTGAAGGCCTGGGCGCTGGAGGAAGATAAAAGCATTGTTTATAAGTTCTGGAAGAAGGCCTTGCCGTTTGATAGCCGCTTAGATTTAGGCGGTTTTGTTAAGAATGAGACTTCCGTGCATCTGGCCGGCGGTTTGGATGAATTTATGAAGATGCAGACGATTATGGGTTTAAAGACCAACTACAAGATTACCGATAACCTCGAGCTATTTACCTATTACCGTTGGTTCTGGGATACGGTCTATAGTATTGAGGAGAATAGATATAAAGATGTTAGTTTTGAGGATGTCAATAGAAACTTAAGGATGCCGGACGAATTGCAGTGGTTGAGAGAATGTTATTTTGATATCTATACCGATAGGTTAGACATCCGGGCCGGCAAACAGCAGGTAGTCTGGGGCACAGCCGATGGCGTGCGCATTTTAGATATGGTTAACCCCTTGGACTATCGCGAATGGACCCTGAAGGAGTATTCGGAAACACGCATGCCATTGTGGATGCTCAATGTTGAAGGTGAACTTTTAATGGATGGTCATTTACAATTTTTGGTGATTCCTGATTACGAGGCTAACTATTACGCCCCGGCCGGAGCACCGTTTACATTGAGAGCCGTAGATTTGGGTGCGCAAAGTGGATCTAACCCAGCTTATACTACTAAGACAATTGATCAAAGACCCAGCAGACAGCTTAATAACAGTAAAATTGGTTTACGTTGGCAAAATATCATTGGCGGATGGGATTATACTTTAAATTATCTACACACTTATGATTTTGCTTCTTCTGCGTATACTCTCTTTCAACGCGGTAGCCCATCCGTACTAACCGTGATGCGTAGGTCAGAACAGATAGATGTTTATGGAGCCTCTTTTTCCAAAACCTTAACCGAAGGTTTTTTAATGGACCTGCTTAAAGGTTGGACCTTAAGAGGAGAATTTGCCTATGTTAAAGATGGAGCAATGAATTATGGTTTTGATAAAACTATAGTAGGAACCGTAGATGTTGACCAGTACAATTATTGCTTGGGTTTTGACAAGAATTTCTGGACCAACTGGCTGTTTAGTTATCAATTTATCCAGTTCATTGCTCATAACACAGAAGATATCCCGCGAGTAACAACACATCCACGTTATTCACTTTTATTTGGCCCAACCAGAGGCTCCTTGGATAAGGTTACCACAATGATGACCTTAAAACTCTCCACCGACTTTATGCACGAGCGGCTGAAGCCGGAAATTTTGATTCTCTATGGGTTTGACAATGACTGGCGGATTAGTCCAAAGGTGAGTTTTGAAATTAACGATGAATGGACCGTTGCCGGTGGGTTACATATCTTTGAAGGCCCCGAGCAGGGCCTCAACGGCCAATTTGACAAGAACGACCAGTTGTTTGTCGAAACCACCTACAACTGGTAAGCTGGAAGAATTAGAAGATAACATAAAAAAATGGCCTCAAGAATTATCTCGAGGCCATTTTTTATTGAGGACTTAAGTTATTGCGGCGGATTGAAGTATAGCGAATCGGGCCGGTTGACTGGCGTGGCATATAGTTTGCGCCATTGTCCGGTATCATAGTAGTATTGCCAGGGATAGCCCGTATATTGCGGATCTCTAAAGCGTACAGCGTACAATGCGCCTGGGCCAGTCAAGTCATAGATAGGATAAATCACATATTCAAAATAACAAGTGCTGGGAATCTCGATACCCAAATCCTGCTGCACCGGAGAAGCGCTAGGGTCAATGGCGTGCCCGGCCTTAGAGTCTTCTAGTCCATATCTACCAGGTGAGCCAGCGTCGTTTTTGTTGTAGAAACCGTGTTCCGAATACCAGATATGTTTGGCCTTGGAAACAGTTTCCACCACACTGTATACCTCGCCAAACCTGGATATATACACAGCTTTAGCGAATTGCGGCAGGGCCAAAGTCGCCAAAATCCCCACAATAACTACCGCTACTAATATCTCGATTAAAGTAAAACTTTTTCGGGAAAATAAAACCGGCATATTTTTTCCTTCCAATCTGTCTCATTATATTACTTTTTTTGTTTACCTGTCAAGATGTATTTACAACGAATGTATTGACTAAAGCCGGGTGAGATGATAAACTAAATAATACTTATCTTAAGCAGAATACGTTAGTTACAGGAAAACTGCAAAAAAGAAGGTCCTGCGGTTCATTCGGGGCGTAGCGCAGTTTGGCTAGCGCGCTTGGTTCGGGACCAAGAGGTCGGCGGTTCAAATCCGCCCGCCCCGACCAATTTAGCAAATGGCAAAAAATAGCAGTAAAAAAGCGATAGTGGTAGGAGCGAGTTCAGGGATTGGTCGGGCCTTGGCTCAGGTACTGGCGCAGAATGGATACGCAGTAGGCCTTGCTGCCAGGAGGTTTGAGCTATTACGTCAGTTGCAGAATGAGCTTTCCTCGCCAACCTATGCCCAGCGGATCGATATTAGCCAGCCCGATGAGGCCATGGTGTTGTTAGGCGAGCTGATTAGTAAAATGGGTGGGATGGATTTGATTGTGATTAACTCCGGAATTAATACTCGTAATTTTACTTTAGATTGGCCGGGTGAGATCGATACTATTAAAGTTAATGTTTCTGGTTTCGTGGCCATGGCTAATGTGGCGCTTAAACATTTTTTAAAACAAAACTCCGGGCATCTGGTTGGGGTATCTTCTATTGCTGGTTTAAGAGGCAGTGCTCACTGCCCGTCTTATAACGCCTCTAAGGCCTTTGTCTCTAATTACCTGGAGGGTTTAAGGCATAGATTAAGAAAGCATAATATCTACGTTACTGATATCCGGCCGGGACTGGTAGATACGGCGATGATTAAAGATAATAAACTAAGGTTTTGGGTATCTAGGCCCGAAGGGGCGGCTGAACAAATCTTTCAGGCCATCAAGAAAAAGAAAAAGCTGGCCTATATCACCAGGCGCTGGCATTTCATTGCCTGGCTGCTTAAACTTTTGCCCGATTGGATATATCGCTTAAGAGATAAATTGGAAATAGAAGATTAACCCAGATGGTTCCCCTAACTAAACGCCTTCAGATCTATTATAACGGGCGGGTGCAAGGCGTGGGTTTTCGCTTTACTGCCGAGCGGATTGCCTTGGAACTGGGTTTAGTGGGCTGGGTAAAGAATTTAGCGGATGGCCGGGTGGAGTTGGTTTGCGAGGGGAAAGAAGAAAAACTACAAAAAATTTTGTCCCGAATGGATGAGCAGTTTTCTAACTATATCCGCCGCAAGGATATTCAGTGGCTTAGTGCTTCAGGTGAATTCGACGATTTTGAGATAAGATTTTTTTGATACTATGGAAAAAGACGCAAGCGTACAGATATTGAAAGAGGTTAATCGGCTGCGGGAGAAAATCAGGCATCATGATTATCGCTATTTTGTGTTAAATCAACCGCAGATTTCGGACACTGAATACGATCAATTGATGCAGCGCCTAAAAGAGCTGGAGGAGCTTTATCCTCAACTTAAAACCCCCAATTCCCCTACACAAAGAGTTGGCGGTGAGCCTTTGGCAGGATTTAAGCAGGCCAGGCACCGTATTGCAATGCTTTCTTTAGACAATGCCTATAGCTTTGAGGAAGTTAAAGAATGGGAAAAGCGTCTGCACAAAGGGTTGGGGCCTAAGGAAAAAGTTGAATATGTGACTGAACTTAAGTTTGATGGCGTCAGCGCTACTTTTATCTACAAACAGGGAGAGCTTTTCTTAGGGGCAACCCGCGGAGACGGCCAGACCGGAGATGATATTACCGCTAATCTCAAGACTATTCGCAGCGTTCCGCTTAAGCTTTTAGTAAATGCCCAGCATCCTATCCCCGAGATTTTAGAGGTGCGCGGTGAGGTATATATGGAGCATCAGGATTTTCGCCAGCTGAATGAGGGAAGAAAAAAGGCTGATCAGCAGTTGTTTGTTAATCCGCGTAACGCCACAGCCGGCTCTTTAAAATTGTTAGACCCCAAGATAACCGCCACGCGAAAGCTAAAAAATTTTATCCATTCTTTTGGTTTATTAGAAAAGGGCAAGGTTTTTACTACGCACTGGGAATTTCTCCAGGCAGCCAAGGGTTGGGGCCTGCGCGTAAGCTTAATCAGTAAAT
>JAFGCM010000092.1 GCA_016932635.1 Candidatus Omnitrophota bacterium | reverse complement strand
CTCCTTTCAAGGGAGGTATTATAGCATCTTTAGAACAGGACATTTCTATTTGTGTCAAATAGGACATTATCATATGTGGGTTACAGCGAAAAGTTAAGCCTGGAAGCGGTAGCCTTCCCGATGTACCGTAGCGATATATCTCTTGCCCAGTTTCTTACGCAGGGAAAGGATATGGGCATCTACGGTCCGGGTGGCCGGGGTAACCTGATAGCCCCAGACTTGCTCCAGAAGCTGTTTGCGGCCTACCACCTTTCCTTTATACGACACCAAAAAACGCAGCAGTTTAAATTCCAGAGCGGAAAGCTTGAGTGGTTTTTTGTTTTTACTGGCCTGATATTTCTTAAAGTCAATGACTAAGACGCTGTCTTGATACCGTTCTTCCGGGGCCAGCGCCCTTCTTCTTAAGACCGCTTTAATCCGCGCCCTTAACTCCTCCAGGCTAAAAGGCTTGGTGATATAGTCATCGGCGCCCAACTCCAAACCCTTCAATTTATCGACCAGCTGATCGCGCGCGGTAAGCATAATGATACTGGCATCAACGCCCTTTTCTTTAAGCTCGCGGCAAACATCAAACCCGTCAATATCCGGAAGCAGCAAATCCAGTAAAATTAAATCAGGCCGTTCTTTCTGGGCTAATTCCAGCCCTGCCTTTCCGCAGGCGCAAGCCCAGGTCTGATAAATTTCACTTAAATCATCTTTGAGTCCGGTGAGAATCGCCGGCTCATCTTCTATTATTAATATCTTCTGCATAATTTGGTCCGCTAGTCTGCTGGTCAGTTCGTCAGCTGGTCTGTTAGAGTTTGCCTTTCAAGGGCAATATAATCCTAAACTTGCTGCCTTTGCCTTTCTCACTCTCTAACTCCACGCGGCCCTGATGCGCTTCGACAATATGGCGCACCAGGGTCAAGCCTAAACCTGTTCCTTTTCCAGTATGGTAAAACCGCTCAAAAATCTTATCTTGTTCTTTTTGTTCAATGCCCGGGCCCTGATCGGCAACCTGAATAAACACCCCGGCGCTGTCTTTTCCTGCATTGATTTTAATTATCCCCCCAGGCGGAGAAAACTTCAGGGCATTGTCTAACAGATTAATAAAGGCGCGGGTAATGGCTGCTTTATCTAAAGATAATGCCGGGATGCTGGAAGCAATATTCAGCTCTAATTTACAATCCGGCCTGGTCAGCTCAACCGGATAATCGGCAATCGCCTGCCGGATCAATTGCCCCAACTCCACCTGTTCCAATTTATGTACTGCCTTTCCTTCTTCCTCTAATTTGGAGAAATCCAGAATATTGCCGATTAAGTGGCTTAAGTAATAACTTTGGGTGAGAATCAGATTATGGTACTCTTTCTGCTTGGCGTTTTCTTCGGGTTTAAGCTTGAGCAGCCGTTCCGCTAACAGCCGGATCGAAGTCAGCGGCGTCTTGAGTTCATGCGATACGGTAGAAACAAAATCGTTTTTTAGCCGGGCTACTTCCAGCTGCCTTTGCACATCGTGGGTGCTTAAATAACTGCCGATAATCAGAATCAAAATCAGGGCTAAAATAATCATGGCAAAGGCAAAAACGCTCACCCGGCTGAACGAGCCGAATAAACTACCCACCTCTGCGGCTAAAGGACCTCCCGAGATTAACTGGAAGTTAATAAAATTATACTGGCGCCAAAGCGCCAGTAAAGCCACCACCGCCAAAATGATGCTGGGGATAATCACCGCGGCGATATAGATATCGATACGTTTTTGCTGTTGCACGTTAAACTCCTTTGGGCTGATTAAGGAGTAATTTACCATAGCTTGAGCTAATTGTAAAGCAAATATTAGGGTTGTAAAAAGATGTAAAATCGCTTCCCGCCCGATTGCACCTATATGTAATCTATGGCATACTTAAGTGGAAGCCAAAAAAGGAGAGATAAGATGAATACCGTACTGAAGAACAACAAAGGCGTCGTGCTGATGAGCGTTTATTTCGTCTTGATTGTGCTGTTAATCCTAAGCGCCACCACCTTTATGCGCTCGCTGAATGAACACCGCTATTCTAAAATCAACGCTGATAGTATGCAGGCCTTTTATGAGGCCGAGGCCGGTATCTCCTATGCCTATTATGAGTTATATAACAAGAGTTTCCAGGACTGGTTTACGCATAGCGATAAGGATACCGTTAATGCTGATTTCGATTGGGATGATCAAGATACCTTGTCCATTGCTGCAGCTTACGGAGATAATGGCTATTATCAGGTTGCCGGCCGGGACTTCCGGGTAAAAACCTATCCCGATCCGGATGTAGACGGTGTGGTGGTAGCGCACTCCCAGGCCACTATCAACGGCATCACCCGCAGTGTCGAATATCGCTTAGGCCAGCAATCTGCCTATGAATACTTCTTCTTCTTCCCGCGCACAACGCGCTTTGGTAACGATACCTATGACGGCCGTAATTTTGGCCGACTGCATGTCAACGGTGATATTGAACTAATCAGTAACCCTAGGTTCTATTTTCTTACCGCCTTAACTTGTGGCTCTGAAACTGTTGGCGAGGGTTATATCAAGCGGGCAATCGATAGTCAATTTTATAATTGCTGGGGTGAGCAGGGATACGATACTACATTTTCCTACCCCTGGGATTTACCCAGCAGTATGTTTTATAACAATACCATTCATTTTTCTACAGGCACTACCTATTTTGCCAGTGGAGAGTATAAGCCAGTAAGTCAAATAACTAGTGCTGATAGGGACGAGTTACCTTATTATCTTGACGGGGCCTGGAATTGGGATAAATATAAGGGAGATTACGACGTCAATGACAATTTACCTTACAAATATGAAATCGGCATTGAAGACTTAAATAATTTAGCGCTCTATGAAATGCAGGGTTCAACCCTCTGGGGTAATCAAGGCACCACGCCGATGTTTGCGGAAAATACGGTTACCATCTCTAATCGCACTATAGGTTCCGGCACAGAAAAAGCAATTTTCCAGGCGATGATTGACAATCCCGGGGAAGCCGAGGGCCATTGGAACGAATTCTGGGAACAATGGAAAACCAATCATACTAGTGACTATGCCGCATATAGTGCCAGCTTTACCGGAGGCCAGGATTGGGAACGCCGCTTCTATTTAGCGGCTTATGATAATAAATGGTCTGCCTCTGCTGACTGGAATCAGACCGGCCCGGACAAACCCTACCGGGTGAATATGGAATGGTGGCAAGACCTAAGTTATGGCGATGACCGGGCGGGATTAACCGATGATTTAAGCCCGGCCAAGGTTATCTTTAATGAGTTAGATAGTTATACCGGCGAAGAATCCGATAAATATTTCTTAAACACGCAATTCCAGGGTGGAACAGGAAGTTCCTGGGAGACTTGGTTAAGCGAAAACGGCTTGCATCCGGGGGGGGACAGCGACAACATCGTGCAAGATAAAAGTATGGGTGGCGAGTATGTGACTACGCCGCCAATCTTCGGCCGCTTGGCTGATTATGACCACTTAAAACAAGAGGCCGTAGATAGCGGAATCTTTATCGGCTGGGACAATGCCCATCCTTTGGCTGATGTCAACTTAGACGGAATAGTAAATTTAACCGATATGGCTAAGGTGAAATTCAAGGCCGGCTCAACTGACTTGCGTTATGATGTCAATAAAGACGGAATAGTAAATTTAACCGATATGGCCTTAACTAAACACAAATCCGGAGAGATAGTTGACTTTAAAAACCCGATTGCCGAATGCACCCAGGCAGTGCAATTTTATAATGTGCGCAATCCAGCAGGCTACTACTCTACTTCCGATAACTATAAGCCCAGCAACGTCTTAGTCATCGATGTGCATAAACTGAAAGAAAAAATAGAAGAGGATAAAGAAAGTGGTGGGCCTCTGGCTAATTTTAACGGTATCCTCTATATAGATTTAGCCTCCTGCCGTTGGGCAGAGCCATCATATGTGGGAACCACCTCTTTAAGTGAAGATTGGACTTACGACATCAATGCTGAATCAATAATGTTAGTCAATGCCGAAACCCTGCCTGAAGGCGGCTTAAGCATTATTACCCCGCATAACGTCTTGATCAAGGGTAACTATAACTTAGACCCGGATGGCAATGAAGAGAAAAACCGGGAAAAAGACGATGACCCATTAATTACCAATGACGGCAATGTTATTGAACGTGTAATCTCCAACCCGCACACCCACAGAACAGACGGCACAAGTTACAGCTTAACCCAAAATGACCTACAATGGCAACCGGCCGAAGTCATCACCCAGAGAGGGGTATACACCCTCTCTGAAGACTTTACCGAGCCTACCTATATGCCGATGTATTGGACCCATGACGGGCAATATTATGAAGAGAGAGACCGGATTAGTCAGGATATCGATGAGCAGAACTTTGTCAGTGGAGATGCTCATTATCCTGAGAACAGCTGGGTCCCTACTCCAGACAGCACGAAGACGGCAACATCCTCAGGCGGAGCACTGCTTTATCCAGATATCGACACCTGGTTTACTTATTATCGAGATACCCATGGTAACCCTGTTGCAGTGCCTGCTGACTGGAATGAATGGTTATTAAATCCGGGTGGCACTCAGATCAACTGGCCTGATAACACAGTATACGCCTTGGATACAGACGGAGACAACATAAAAGATAGATATATCTCCAGTAACAAATTAAAACAAGCCGTGCGGGAACATATTGAAAGTGTATATGATACTACATATAGCCATAATGCCGTGCACGGTTATTATGATAGCAGTGGAGAATGGGTCTCTGGTTCGGGTAGCGCTGATACGCCTGCGCAAAATTACCGGGTGAATGAAAAACACATCTACAATACCGCCATTGTTACGCCTTATGACCCGGAGCCTTTTGTCTTAGAGTATTGGGAAGGCTCTGGCGACCGGGTGGTTAATGGTGCATTTATTCAGCTCTCCGATAAAAAAGAAGACGACTATATTAAGCCGATTCCCCTTGGAGCGCAAAACCGCACCGGTCTCCCGGATAATTTCTTCAATTACGAAACCCGCTTTGGCAAAAATGCCGCAATTGATGACCGGCCCAAAGCCGGCATCACCTTTGCTTCGGATAATTCCTGGCGGGAGATTAAAAATGAAGACTTTTAAAACAGGAGGAAAGATGAATAAAAAGGGCTTTACTTTGATCGAGGTAATGATTGCTACCGGGGTAATGGTGTTTGTCCTGGGCGCCCTGGTCTATGGTTTAGCTCAATGCTCTACACTTACCGAGACAGCACGCTATCAGGATATCGCCTTAAATGCTATCCAGCAAAAAATGGAAGAAATTGCCAATAATATTGCTACAATAGACACTAATCCTCCCGCAGCTACCTTTGCCGTAGTAAATGCTCAAGGAGAAGCGTTGCTCACCACGCCTGCAGGAGGGGCCCTGCCCGGTTCGGTGCAAATAACTCCGGTTGAGGCCGGCCAACTTTACGATGTTACGGTCACAGTCAGCTGGCAACAGGGAAACGGAAGAGTATTATCACGCAGTCTAACTACTACTTTATGCAAGAGGTGATTAAAAAATGAACACAATGGCTAAGCAGTCGGGATTTACCTTAACTGAAATAATGATTGTGGTGGGAATCTTTGCCTTGATTATCGGCGGCAGCTTTGCGCTTTTATCCAGTGGACAGCTTTCGGTGAGTATCAGCGAAGCCCAAATTCGGGCTGAAGAGGAAGCCCGCCGGGCAATGGATAAGATCAGCCGCGAGCTGCGGCTGTCTGAAACCGGCAAAGTGCTAATCTATGACGCGCTCGGCGGAACAGCCTTAGCTGCTCCAAACACCGGCCAAGTGTTATTCTTTCAAGTGCCGGTATTAGATGTGGACGGAACGCTAAAATTAAATACCGAGAATGAACTTACCTGGGGAACTGAAGATACTGAAAACAAATACATTGTTTATTATCTGGATGCTAATTCCCAGCAACTCTTAAGAAATACCTGCACGCAAGGAGAAATATCCACTGGAATTTTTACCGACCAAGCCGCAACTGTTGCCCTGGATATCAGCAATATAGCTTTTCAGGCAAACTCCGATAATTTATTTACCACTGAACTTACTTCACGCGGACAAATCGGCCAATATATCAGTTCGCGCACCTTACGCTCCAGCATCAATCTGCGCAATTAAATTTCTAAGGCTGGAGTTATGCTTTCCAGGATTTGCTCAATTTTAAGCAAAGAGAGTTTTTTGTCTTGGCGCCTTTTCAACTCAACATTACCCTGTTTAATATTTTTCTCACCTACAATTATCTGTAACGGCACGCCGATTAAATCGGCATCTTTTAATTTTATTCCGGCGCGCTCATCGCGTTCATCCAACAGCGCATCAATATTATGTTTCTTTAAATCCCGATAAATTGTAAATGCCGCTTGTTTTGACTGCTGATCCTGAATATTTAAAGGGAGAATTATTACCTGGTAAGGGCTAATTTCCCCCGGCCAGATAATGCCGTCTTGGTCGTGGCTTTGCTCAATGACTGCGGCCATAATGCGATTGACGCCAATTCCGTAGCAGCCCATAATAATCGGTTTTTCTTTGCCGTCTTCATCTAAAAATTTTGCCCCCAAGAGCTTGCTATATTTGGTGCCTAATTTAAATACGTGGCCCACCTCAATGGCTGGCTGAATTTGTAGCTTTCCTTTACATTGAGGGCAATTTTTTAACTTCCTGATTTGCTCGCTGATATTGCTGGTGCCCCAAGAGCAAGATGAGCAACTGGCCACTGTATCCTCCCCCCCAGCTGCGGGCACCATAAACTCATGCGAGACATCTCCGCCCATAATTCCCGGATCAGCCTCTACTGCTAAAAATTTAAGGCCTGAGCGCTTAAAAATCTTGTGGTAGGCCTGATACATCTTTTCGTAATTTTCGTTCAGTCCCCTTATATCCTGATCAAAACTATAGGCATCCTTCATAATAAATTCGCAGCTTCTTAATACACCAAAGCGCGGCCGGGGCTCATCGCGAAATTTAGTCTGGATTTGATATAAAATCTGGGGCAGCATCCGGTAGGACTTAAAATAGGCCCGGGCGATTTCGGTAATTACCTCCTCATGCGTCGGGCCTAAGACCATCTCTTTACCCTTTCTGTCGCGAAAGGAAATCATTACCTTGCCGATTTCTTGATAGCGGGTGGAGTCCTTCCAGAGTTGAGCTGGCTGTAAAGCCGGAAGCAGCACCTGCTGGGCGCCCAGCCCATCCATCTCCTCACGGATAATTTGTTCTACCTTTTTTAACACCTTAAAACCTAAAGGTAGATAAGAATATATTCCGGAGGCTAGCTGACGAACCATCCCTGCGCGCAGCATCAGTTTATGACTGGTGGCCTCGGCCTCAGCCGGCGCCTGCTTTAAAGTAGGAATCAAACTCTGGGACCACAACATTTTTACTCCTCGAGCGACTGACCTTTAAATTCGTGCATAATAGAATTTACGATTTGATTTTGCGTAATTCTTTTAACAATTTTGCCTTTTTTAAACAATACGGCGCTACCTTTTCCACAGGCAACGCCAAGATCGGCATCACGGGCCTCACCTGGGCCGTTGACCTCGCAACCCATTATCGCCAGTTTCCTTGGCCCTGCGCCGCCTGATGTGCGCCGCCTGCCGTGTAGTCTTGTAGTGATTTCCTGGACGATGCTAGCGATATCAACTTGCGTGCGGCCGCAGGTTGGACAACTGATAATTTCCGGGCCAAAGTTACGCAAGCCCAAGGCTTGTAAAATATCTTTAGCTACCTCTACCTCTTGTTCAGGCGGACCGGTTAAAGAAACCCGCACTGTATCGCCAATACCATCTAACAAAAGGCTGCCAATCGCCAAAGCTGACTTTATTGTGCCTTGTTCGGGTAGACCGCTGGCGGTGATGCCCAAGTGAAAAGGATAACTAGACAGCCCGGCCAGTTTTCGATAGGCCTTGACGGTGGTCAACACATCCGAGGCCTTCAGCGATACTATTATATCATAAAAACCAAAGCCTTCTAACATCTTTATATAAGCCTGTGCGCTTTTTACCATTAAATCGGCCGATTGCTTAGTTCGTAGTGAGCCGGCATTAATTCCTACCCTAATAGGAATCTTATTTTTCTTAGCTAGCCGCACAACCTCTTTCACCTCTTCCCGGCGATAGATATTTCCCGGATTCAAACGTATGCCATCTACTCCCCTTTTGATTGCCTCCAGGGCCAGCTGATAATTAAAATGAATATCGGCCACTAAGGCAATACCTATCTTGGATTTAATTTTATCTAACGCCTGCGCGCAATCCATATTTTTTACCGCTACCCTGACTATTTGGCAACCGGCGCGCTCTAGGACTTTAATTTGTTTAACAGTTGAGTTTATGTCGCGGGTTTCAGTCTTGCTCATCGACTGAATAGAAATGGGGCTTTCCCCGCCTATTTTGACTGCGCCAATTTTTATGGTTTTAGTTTTTCTGCGCTTAATCATTATTTTGGTCCGATGGTTTTCCACCAAGCGCCGAGTTTCTCTATCCATCCGGCCCTCAACACATCATAATAAGAGACGAAGAGCATTAAAGAAATCAGGAAAAACATCCCCAGCTGCGCAGCAATTGCCTGCGCCCGCACGCTAATCGGACGTTTTCTTATTTTTTCCACCAGCAGAAAGAAAAGATGCCCGCCGTCTAATACCGGCAGCGGCAAAAAATTAAAAATAGCCAGGCTCATACTTAAAAGCGCCATCAAATGTAACAGATAAATAAAACCCATCCGGGCAGCGGTCCCGGTCAGTTTAAAGATCATGATCGGTCCGGCAAACGATTCCTTAAAAGAAAGCCGCCGGGTCACGACAAACCAGAGGGCCTTATAAGTAAAGGCGCTTAAGCTAAGCAGTTTCTCGGCGCCCTGGTAAAAGGATTTACCCCAGCCGT
>JAFGCM010000091.1 GCA_016932635.1 Candidatus Omnitrophota bacterium | reverse complement strand
GCATCCGATTTTACGGATTTCCCTTAGCCTATATATCACTCTTTTAGTTTTCTTTATACCGTATTTTAAGATACAGTATTTTAAGTAATTTGTCAACACTTTTATGACCATCGGCTAAAAAGCGCTCTACCCTCATTCTTGCTTTCGCAAGAAAGCATGGGGGGGGTAAGGCGCTTGTGCCTACTGCACCGCTTGGCGGTGATTCGGCCAGTTGTCAACATTGGCTGCCCGACCTTGACTCTAGACGAACCACCCAACCTCAAGTAATTCACCTACTTGTGAAAATAACTGTTCGCCATTATAAAGGCGGTTTTATCCGCTTCGGCCAATTTTAACAAAAACCTTGACAAATAGCACTTCTTAAGGTATATTTACAATGCGGGCGTTGACTGGGTCGATGGCTCGCATTTTTATTTCTGCGTCGGGTTAAACTCCCAAACGCTAAAATAATTTGGCTGATGTTTGGTAAAATTACCTGCTAAAGATTGCCCCTCTAATTTTCCCTTAAGAAAATCGCAAACTTTGCCCTTAAATATATCCGCTTTTCTTTCTGGTTGTCGGGCTCTCTTAAAATCCAAAACAATACAGCCTATCAAAACATCTACCAGTTGAATAAAAAGAGATGCATGTGACTCCAGCACCGTTGCGTTGTAAACAGTCGGCAAAGTTCTAATTTCTGGTTCATAGTATTTATTGCTCGTTTTCGGCTTTCCCAAGAAATCCGCAACAACACATATTTTATCATTCGGTTTCATATTGTTCTTAATCAGCGTCTTGGAATAACCTATATATGCTTCCCATGTGTCCGGAAAGACTTCTTCAATTTTAACTCCTGGATTTGCCTTGTCAATCACAAGACTGCAAAATTGGAGTTTTACAAATTTAAAATATAGTCCTATGAGATCATAGTAAAATTCATGCGAGCCCCGGGTAATGCTTGAAAACTTAAATTCAAAAGATCCCTTCTTTGCAGGCAAGCCTTTGATCTTTCTTTCAAGGTCAAGTTTTGATTCGGCTCTGTTTTTCAATACACGTAATTCTTCGTACAAAGCCGAGGTATCTTCACATTTCAATAGACCTATCGCAAAGAACCTCTGATCTAGATCGTTATGTAATACACCGGTCTCATCAATAAAACCGAAATGGCTAATCATCTTCTAACCTTTATATCAAATGACAACCTAAATGACAACCTAAATGACAACCGATTTATATATTACTTTCCCGGCTCTGTTTTCTTATCGCTTGGGCGATACGTATTGCCCAACTCATCCCATATACTAAAATCACAAGTGTATCCACCAATGTTACTAGTGCCGTGTTGTAATTTCCACGCTTTCCCAGTTCGGGTATCAATCTTGACTATTTCATCCTGATAAGTAACGGTAGTATTAACGTCGATGATTGTGCGGACAGGGAGTTTCATGTTCTTCACTTCATATCTCCCATCACTACCCAACTCACCACACCCGGAAAGCAAGAAACATGCTACCAGCAAAAGTATTATATTCTTCATGATGCCGCCTCTTTCATAATTATTTTTCATCCAACTATTTGTTCGCCTGAGCGTCCACCAAATTGCGTTGCAATTTGGTGAGACCTCGCCCTGCGTCAAAGATGCAGCGGCGGGTCAAGGTTGCCCCTTGCGTAAACATTGCAAAAATCTCTTCGATATTTTTGCAATACGCTTCGGGCCAAAATTTGCCGCTATGTAAATGGCTTGCAAATTTTGGCTGCCCCGCTTGGACTCGAACCAAGATACCGAGATCCAGAATCTCGTGTCCTACCGTTAGACGACAGGGCAATGTTTGGTTTATAGAATAAATTAACCGGGGCGGTATTTTTTACCCATGCTTAGGAAATTCATCGTGGCCTGAGATATTTTCTTCTTGTCAAAATTCTGCATCTTGGTAAATTTCACCCCCGCATCATAAATTTCCCGGCCTTCGTTAGCGTTTAAGGCCTTGGTCCAGACAATCTCGCCTTTAGCAAATACGGGTATAGTATCAAAAGGGGTTTCGATGCGCATTTCTAACAGGGTGCCGATTTTTAATTTTTCGTATATAGGAAAACGAATGCCGCCTTCGCTAAAATCTTTGATAATTGCCTTTTTGGTTTTGGGCAGCTTTTCTTTTATTTTATAAGTGACCACAATTGGCGCCTCAATGCGAATATACCTTCTTTTCTCCTGCATCGGCTCCCCCTTTATTAGTTCATAGTTATGAGTTCGTAGTTCGTAGAGTTATATAATTTCTACTGCCTGTTTTAGCCTTGCTATTACCCTTTCCTTACCCAAGGCGGCCATTAATTCAAATAGCCCCGGGCCAATTCTTTTGCCGGTCAGCGCCACCCGGACGGGATGAATTAAATCTCCGCCGCGGATACCTTCCTGGGCAATCAGCCCTCGGCAGACGCTCTCTATTGCCTCCAGCTCAAAAGGCTGGATAGCTGCTAAAAGCTTTATCAACTTGCTAAAAATATCCTTTGTTTTTTTGTCTTTCTGCAAAAACTGCCGGCTGGGTGAGTCATAATCTATGTTTTCTTTAAAGAAAAAGTCGGCCAATCCCGCAAAGTCGGTGAGTTTTTTTATTCTGGGCTTAAATAATTCAATGACCTGGACTAGGCTGCTGCGTTTGTAATCGGGTGAGATATATTTCTTCTCTATTAAATCGGCAGCCAATAACTTGCTCAACTTTATGCTATCTAAATTCAAAATATACTGGCCGTTCATCCATTCCAGTTTCTCGGTATTAAAGGCCGCGGCGGTCTTGACTACATTTTTTAAGTCAAACTCCGTAATCATTTCTTCTTTGGATATAATCTCGCGATTTTCACCCGGAGACCAGCCTAACAGGGCTAAAAAGTTAAACAGGGCCTCGGGCAAATAGCCTTGTTCTTTATAATAAGCAACCGGCATCGCCCCTTTTCGTTTGGACAGCCGGCTGCGGTCGGCAGCGACAATTAAAGGGATGTGGGCAAATTGGGGCAGGGGAAACTGCAGGGCCTCATAAATGGCCAGCTGTTTAGGGGTGTTGGAAATGTGGTCTTCACCGCGAATAATCTGGCTAATCTGCATGTCGTGGTCATCCACCACACAGGCAAAATTGTAGGTAGGCGTTGCGTCGGATTTGATCAGCACTTGATCCTTAAAAGAGCCGGCAGCAAACTGAATCTTTCCGCGAATGATGTCGGTAAATTCAAAGGGCTTATCCGGCACTTTAAGAATTACCGCTTGGCCTTCTGGGTAGGCCAGTTTTTGTTGTAATAGTTTCTGGGCCAACTCTTGATAAAGAGCAAGGCGCTCGCTTTGAAAATACGGGCCCTCATCCCAGTCCAGGCCCAGCCACTTCAGATCCTGAAGAATTTGCTTTAGGTATTTTTCTTCGGAACGCCCTCGGTCGGTATCTTCAATTCTTAAAATAAATTTGCCTTGGGCATGCCGGGCAAACAGCCAGTTAAATAGTGCCGTCCTCACCCCCCCGATGTGCAGAAAACCGGTAGGGCTGGGCGCGAAACGCACTCGCATCATACTGCGTATCCTTTGTCTAATGCCTGTTTGTTAATCCCCACTAAATGCTCCTTGCCAGGGGGGACAATTTCCGCAAAAACCTCAAAACAGCTTTTTTTCTTAACAATATTTTTCTCTTTGAGATACACGCCTAAGGCAATCATATTGGCTACGCGCGCGTTGCCTAAGGAAGCGGCCAGATCGGTAAAGGGAATTTTACGGATTTTCACTCCTTTGGGCCCTAGGCTATTTTTGATCAACGTAGAATTTAACAAAACCAGGCCTCCGGGACGGACTCTTCTTTTAAATTTATCCCAGGAGGGCTGATTAAACACAAACAGGCTATCGCACTTATCTACATAAGGAGAGGCGATCTCCTCTTTGGAGATAACTACCGTGCAAAAAGCAGTGCCGCCGCGCATCGCCGAGCCGTAGGAAGGTATCCAGGTCAGATGCTTATTTTCTTTCATTGCGGCTTGAGCAATCACCTTACCCAAGAGCATAATACCCTGGCCGCCAAATCCTGCGCAGATGATTTCCTCGCGCATATCTAATTCCTCACTTATACCTACCTAATGGGAAGGTCTTAACCATTTCTTCCTTAAGCCACTGCTGGGCCTGTAGCGCTGATTTACCCCAGCAGACCGGACAAGGAGAAAGAATCTCAACTAGAGAAAAACCCTTTTTCTCCAGTTGATTAACAAAGGCCTGATGGATAGCCCGCTTAGCTTTGATGATGCCGCCGGCAGAATCTAAAGCTACCCGCTCTAAGAAAGCCACTCCGGGAAGCCGGCTCAGCAATTCGCAGACTTTCAAGGGGTATCCTTCCCGCTGCGCATCTCTACCTAAAGGGGTAGTGGCGGTCTTTTGGTTGAGCAGGGTCGTCGGGGCCATCTGTCCGCCGGTCATCCCATAAATTGCATTGTTGATAAACACCGTGCTTAAATTTTCCCCGCGATTAGCGGTGTGCACGGTCTCGGCTGTTCCGATAGCCGCCAAATCCCCGTCTCCCTGATAGGTAAAGACAAATTTATCCGGCTGCACCCGTTTAATGCCCGTGGCTACTGCCAAGGCCCGTCCGTGCGCGGCCTCACAACAATCAAAATTCCAGTAATCATAGGCTACTACTGCGCAACCCACCGGACAAACGGCAATAGTCTTTCCCCGAATGCCTAGTTGGTCAATGACCTCACAAACTAAACGCTGCGCTACGCCGTGCCCACAACCCGGGCAATAATGCGTCTCGACATCTCTGAGTGATTTGGGACGGGTAAATGCTTTTTTCAAGTCATCCTCTGTGCAATATCTTCTTTAGTATCTCTTCCTCTGTGGGGATGCCTCCGCCGCTGCGCCCATAAAAATCAACTGCGGCCCGGCCATTGACCGCCAGGCGCACATCTTCCACCATCTGACCGCAAGACATCTCCAGAACAAGAAATCTAAGCTTTTTTTTCTTCTTTAATAACTGCTCGAACGCGCCCGCAGGAAACGGCCAAAGGCTAATCGGACGCAACAGGCCCGCCTTAATCTTTTTTTTCCGCAGGGCCGCTGTGGCCGCCTTGGCAATCCGGGCCATGCTGCCGTAAGCCACCAGAACGATACTGCTGTCTTCTAAATATAGTTGTTCGCAGCGCTGCTCTTTATTTTTAATTTGGGCATAGTTTTTCTGCAAAATTTTGTTATGCCCTTCCAACAATTCATTCTGCATAAAAAAAGATTTGACCACCCGAGGCCCCCGGCCTTGACAACCGTTCAAGGCCCAGGGTTTAGTTGGTAGTCTTTTTCTCCGAACTACGAACTCCCTGCCTGGCCGGCAGGCAGGCGAACTACAAACTATCAATGGCTCCATCATCTGCCCGAGCATCCCGTCGCCCAAAAGTATCGTCGGGGTGCGATATTGATCGGCCAGGTCAAAGCCCAGGAATACAAGATGATAGGCCTCCTGCACTGAACCGGGCGCCAGCACCAGACAATGATAATCCCCATGGCCGCCGCCTTTAGTGGCCTGAAAATAATCCGATTGCGCCGGGGCGATATTGCCTAAGCCGGGCCCACCGCGCATAATATTGACGATTAGACAGGGCAGACGTGCGCCGGCTAAATAGGAAATTCCTTCCTGCTTCAGGCTGATACCAGGCGAGGAAGAAGTAGTCATCGCCCGCCGTCCGCAAGCAGCAGCGCCCATCACCATATTAATCGCCGCCAGCTCGCTTTCGGCCTGGACAAAAACGCGCTTTTCTTCCGGCATCCTTTTGGCCAGATAAGCCGTCAATTCGTTCTGGGGCGTGATCGGATAGCCGGCATAAAAATCACAACCCGCCTGCACCGCGGCCTCGCCGATAGCTTCGTTACCTGTCATTAACATTTTTTTATTCATTGTTAAAGACTTCAATACAACATTCCGGGCAGACTTGAAAACATAACCCGCAGGCGGTACATTTTCCGCCTTTAAAATAAACCGGTTGCGCGCCGCGTTTATTCAAGGATTTATCTAACACGATTAAACCTTGGGGGCAGACGGCAACACAAAGCTGACAGCCTTTGCACCTTTCCCGATTTATTTTGGTCTCAGCCATGCCTAGTCTTTGCTTTTTTTAAATTGAGAGCGCTATCCACTAATCCTTGAACACTCAAGCCATACTTTTTTAAAAGAAACTCTCTGTCTCCATGGGGGACAAAGGTACAAGGAAGGGCCAGTTGTTTGAGCGTAACATTAGAAATTCCCTGCTCTGCCAAAAAGCTGAATATCGCCGAACCAAAGCCTCCCCAGGCCACGCCTTCTTCAATCGTGATCAGCGTCTGAAATTTCTGCGCCAGTTTCTTCATTAATAATTCATCCAGCGGTTTGGCGAAACGGGCATTGACTACGGTGCATCCTACGCCCCGCTCAGCCAATATTCGCGCTGCCTCTAAGCTGGGGTAAACCATACTGCCCAGGGCGATAATAGCCAGATCCTCTGCGCTGCGTAAAATTTCAGCTTGAGCATACTGTATCTTCGCTGGTTTGTAGGCTGGATTAAGCAGATTCTTTGTTTCAGGCGCTTTGTCCTTGGGATATCTAATCGCTACCGGGGAAGATATTTCGAAAGCAAACTCCAGCATCAACTCCAGCTCCTGGGCGTCCTTGGGGGCCAAAACCGCTAAATTAGGGATATGCCCCAGATAGGCCAAATCAAAAATTCCCTGATGAGTAGCGCCATCCTCACCGACAATGCCGGCGCGGTCTAAGACAAAAACCACCGGTAAATTCTGTAGACAGACATCATGGATAATCTGATCATAGGCGCGCTGCAGGAAAGTAGAATAAATAGCCACCACCGGACGCAGGCCCCGGCAGGCCAGGCCCGCAGCAAAACCTACGGCGTGGCCCTCGGCCATGCCGACGTCGTAAAACTTGTGGGGAAACTTCTCGGCAAAACTATCCAGTCCGGTGCCTTCAGACATTGCCGCCGTAATTGCCCTGATGCGCTTATCCTTTTTAGCCAGACAAATTAATTTTTCACTGAAGACCTGGGTAAAGGTCCTTTCTTGAGTTTTAACTCGACCTTTGGAATCGGAATTGATACCGTGAAACTTCTCCGGCACCTGCTCGGCTTGAGAAAAGCCTTTTCCTTTGACAGTAATGGCATGGACCAAAAGCGGCCCTTCCATCTGGAGAATATTTCTTAAAGTATAAACTATCTCTTTAATGTTGTGGCCGTCGATCGGACCGAAATAACGAAACCCCAATTCCTCAAACAGTATCCCCGGAACCAACAGATTCTTCAGGCCTTCTTCTAAACGCCTGGCTGTGGAATATAATTTCTTGCCCACCCGGGGAACACGTTTGACTAGATTCTCGATGTCCCCGCGAATCCGATTATAAATAGGCATAGTGATAATCCGATTGAGATAATGGCTAAGCGCGCCTACGCTTCTGGAGATACCCATTTTATTGTCATTTAAAATCACCACCAGATTTTTCTTCAATTGTCCGGCGTGGTTTAGGGCTTCCAGGGCCATACCCCCGCCTAAAGAGGCATCGCCGATGACCGCCACAATCTTGGCCGGAACAGTCTCTTCTTGATGCCCGGCGCAAGCTAACCCCAGGGCCGTGGAAATAGAAGTTGAACCGTGACCAACCGTAAAGGTATCGTAGGCGCTTTCTGTCCGATTAGGAAATCCGCTTAAGCCTTGCCACTGACGTAGTGTCTTTAATTGTTCCCGGCGGCCGGTTAAGATCTTATGGGCATAGGCCTGATGACCGACATCCCAGATTATTTTATCCTCAGGCGTATTTAAGACATAGTGTAAAGCAACCGTCAGCTCGATAGCACCGAGACTGGAAGCCAGGTGCCCGCCGGTCTTGGACACAGTAGCAATAATTTCCTGACGAATCTCTTCGGCTAGGCCCTTCAGCTGCCGCAGCTGCAGCTTTTTTAAATCCGCGGGGCTGTTGATCTGCTCCAATAGACTCATTCTTCTTCGCTGGCTTGCGTAAAGGGTTTCAATTCAAAGTTATCGTCTTTCTTGCTCAAAAGCTGGATTTTCTTCTGGGCAGCCTGCAAGGCCTTATGGCAAAAGCGTGAAAGCCTCACTCCCTCCTCATATTTTTTCAGGGAATCATCAAGAGAAATTTTTCCAGCCTCTAATTCTTCCACAATTTTTTCCAATTTCTTTAATGCCTCTTCGAATTTGATTTCAGCCATTTCAGTTCTCCTAACTTATTCTACGCTTTCTACCCTGCTGATAAATACGCCTTCGGCCAGCCTGGTTTTAACTTGGCTTCCGACTTTAACGGCGTGTCTGGTCTTGATGGTGCGCTCCTGGGGCAGGAGCATAGTAATGCTGTAGCCGCGCCGGAGTATCTTTAACGGACTTAAGGTTTCCAATTTCCCGGATAAAACATTAAACCTTTCCTGATAAATTTCTGATAGATGTCTGACCTTAAGCCCCAGCAGCGCAACCAATTCATCAATCCTTTGCTGATACTGCTGGATTAAATCCGACGGTTCGCGAAAGATATATCTTTCCTTTAAGCCGCTTAAACGCTGTTCTAACATTTCTATTTTATTCAGGATAGCCGTTCGCGAGCGCAAAGAGAAATTGTCTATTTTCTCCAGGAGCTCCTGTTTGCGGGCAATCACCTGTTCGGCTGCGGCCGAAGGTGTAGGCGCGCGCAAATCCGCCACAAAATCGGCAATCGTATAGTCGATCTCGTGGCCGACCGCAGAAATTACCGGAATGCGCGAACGATAAATGGCCCGGGCAACTTCCTCCTGATTAAAGGCCCAGAGATCTTCTAAACTTCCCCCGCCCCGGCCGACAAT
>JAFGCM010000090.1 GCA_016932635.1 Candidatus Omnitrophota bacterium | reverse complement strand
GGTCTTGCCGCCTCCGGTTTTAGCCGCCATAATAATTTCTTTGGCTAATTTAGAAAACAGCTTGCCTTTTTTTGCGTCTATTAATGCCTTTTTATGCTTTATCCCTGCCCATTTAGAATGTCCTGACATTTTTCACCTCATTAGATAATAATTATAACACAGTAAAATATCGGGTGTAAAGACGTTAATTATTCTTTTCTTCCTTCTCTTTCTTGGCCTTTTCAATAATGGTAGCAGCAATTTTCTGCGGGACCTGATCATAACGGGTGAATTTCATAGAATAAGAGGCCCGGCCTTGAGTCATCGAGCGCAGGTCGGTAGCATATTTAAATATTTCAGCTAAAGGCACCTGGGCCTTGACTACCTGCATACCCGAGCGCACATCCATCCCTAAAATCCTGCCCCGGCGGGAACTTAAGTCAGCGCTAATCTGGCCCATAAATTCATCCGGCACCAACACCTCCACATCCATAATCGGCTCCAATAGAACCGGACTGGCCTCTTGGGCGCATTTGCGCAGGGCCATGGCCCCGGCAATCTGAAAGGCCATATCGGAAGAGTCTACCGGGTGATAGGAACCGTCATAAATAATTACCCGCATATTTACTAAAGGATAACCGGCCAATATCCCTTCGGACATAGCCTGTTTTACTCCTTTTTCTACCGAGGGAACATAATTCTTAGGTACGGAGCCGCCAAATAGCTTATCCACAAACTCGAAATTATCACCCGTACGCAAAGGCTCAACCTCCAGCCACACATCACCATATTGGCCGCGTCCTCCGGACTGTTTCTTGTATTTTCCCTGCGCCTTGGTGTTTTTAGTAATGGTCTCTTTATAAGCAACTTTAGGCACTCCCAGTTCCACCTCGACCTCAAATTTCTTTTTTAGGCGGTTAACCATCACATCTAAGTGTAAATCCCCGATCCCGGAGATAATCAATTCTTTGGTCACCTGGTCGCGAGAAACTTTAAAAGTCGGGTCTTCATTGGTCAGCTTAGTCAAGGCCGTAGAAATCTTCTCTTCATCGCTTCTGGACTTAGGCTTGACCGAGGAAGAAATTGCCGGTTCCGGAAAGATTATAGGTGAAAAAATAATCTGGTCTTTTTCGCTGCAGAGCGTGTCGCCTGTTGCGGTTTCTTTTAATTTAGCCACAGCGGCAATATCTCCGCAGGAGACGCTCTCCACAGACTGTTGTTCCTTTCCCTGCAGGAGATAAAGCTTGCCAATTCTTTCTTTGACCATTTTACTAGAGTTATAGAAACCGCTATTAGCGCCTAAATTCCCGGAAAACACTTTAAATAAGGTCAGCTGCCCAACGTAAGGGTCTAAGATAGTCTTAAATACCTGGGCATAAAAAGAACCGTCACTGCTTGGCTTAATCTCTTTTGGCTGTTTAGTGCTGGGGTCTGCACCAACAATCTTTTCTTTATCTAAAGGCGAGTTAAGCAAATCAACTATGCCCGTTAATAATTCCTTTACTCCCAGCTCTTGCGTAGCCGCACCGCAAAAAACCGGAATAATCTTGCCGGACAAAACCGCCGGCCTTAAGGCCTGATTTAGCTGCTCCAGAGTTAACTCTTTACCTTCCAAATATTGCTCCAGCAACGCATCATTACATTCAGCCAAGGCCTCCACCAGGTCTTTACGCAATTGAGCGGCCTTAGCCTGATCGCTATCACTTAAGCTTTTCAGCCCCTGTTGATCTAACAAATTTACCACTGCCTTAAAATCGGCTTCTTTTCCATTAGGAAACTGTAAAGCCAGACACTGTTTTCCCAGATGCTTTTTAATTTCACTTAGAGCTGTTAAAAAATCGGTGTTTTCTTTATCTAATTTATTGACAAATATCGCCCGGGGTAAATTATGCTTGTTTAACAGACCCCAGACCCGCTCGCTCCCTACCTCAACACCGCTGGCTGCATCAATTACCAACAGGCCCGAATCACAAACCGTAAGCGTGGAAAAGACCTCGCCGATAAAATCGGCATAACCGGGGGTATCAACAAGATAAATTCGGGCCTCCTGCCAATCAAGATGCATGGGCTTGCTGTTGATGGTAATTTTTCTTTCTATCTCGTCTTCGTTGTAGTCACAGATACTGGTGCCATCATTGACCTTACCCAGACGGCTATTTGCCCCTGCGGCATAAAGCAAGGCATCGGCGAGCGAGGTCTTGCCCGCCCCGGAATGGGCAACTATTGCTACGCTGCGAATCTTCTCCACATTTACTTGAGCCATCCTCTTCCCCTTTCTACTATTCTCCCAGTATTTTTCCTGTCTCCAGCTTATGTCCGCGAATAAATTCGGTCGCGGGCATCTTGTTTTTGCCGGCCAACTGAAGCTCGGTGATTAACAGCTGACCTTGGCCGGTTGCAACCAGAATACCCTTTTGGCTGTTTACCTCCAGGATCTCACCTGGACTTAGTTGAGTCTTTTGATTATCGAGCGCCAGACCCTGCCAGATTTTTAAGATCTTTTTATCAAGGTAGGTGAAGGCCCCGGGCCAGGGGACCAGTCCCCTGATACGCTGATCAATTTCCTGGGCCGCAGCTCGCCAATTAATCAAACCGTCCTGCTTTTTTAACTTGGGCGCAAAGGAGACCTGGCCTTCATCCTGTTTGGTAAAAGTAGCCTTTTTATCGGCAATTAAATCCAGCGCCTCAAGCAAAGTCTGTTTTCCTATCTGGGCTAATTTTTCACTTAGGCTGATGGCGGTATCTGTATCGTTTATCTTTAACTTTTTTTGCAACATAATCTCGCCCTGATCCATCAGCTCATTCATCTTGATAATCGTTACTCCGCTTTCTTTTTCGCCGTTGATAATCGCCCAGTTAACCGGGGCAGCGCCTCGATATTTAGGTAACAGCGAGCCGTGTAAATTGATAGCATAAATTTTAGGCATAGACAGCAGCTGTTTAGTTAAGATCTTCCCGTATGCGCAAACTATGAATAAGTCACAAAGCTCTTTTTTTAACCTGGTTAAAAATGCAGGGCTATCCAGCCTCTGAGGCTGAAGCAGGTGTAAGTTTTTCTGCTGACTGAAAATTTTAATTGGTGAAAAACTTAAAATTAGGCCCCGGCCTCTTTTTTTATCGCCAGCGGTAACTACAGCTACAATACTGTGCCGGCTTGCTGCCAGCGCCTCTAAGGCCGGCAGGGCAAATTCTGATGTGCCAAAAAAGATTATTCTCATCTTGCGCATGGTTTCGCTTGACAAAATTATTACTTTCGCTTAAAATATCAACAGGTGATGATATGAGCGAAGCAAACTCCATACCCGAACAGATTAAACAATATTATAACAGAGGACTGCTTGCTTTTGAAAAGAAAAATTATGATTACGCGATTGAACTATTTGGCCAAAGCCTATCCCAAAAAAAGGATTTTGCCGATGCCCGGCATTATCTGCATCTGGCCGAGCAAAGAAAATTCCAGGAAAACCCTGCCGTCACCTTCAGTGTCTTACTAAATAAAGTTAAAAATATTTTCATTCTGTTAAAGGCGCTCTTCCTTGATGTCAAGAATTTGTCCTACCAGGCAATTGATGAGTATGAAAAAATCTTAACCGGAGAGCCGAACAATATCTATGTCTTGACCCGCCTGGCCCAGGATCTCTTGAAAGAAAGAGATACTCTTTCTGCCCTGAAGGTCTTCGAGGAAATAAAAATGCTCGATGCCGCTAATCTGATCGCCTTAAGAAACCTGGGTAAGCTCTATTCGCAAATGGATAATTATGCCTCTGCCCGGGGCTGTTATGAAGCTATCCTGAAATTTATCCCCCACGACCCGGAAGCCGAAAAAGGATTAAAGAACATCGATGCATTAGGAACCATCAAAGAAAGCTTCGGCTCCTCCCGCTAACTAAAGAGGGTCTATATCTACAGTCAAGCGCATCCCTTGATAGCTGCTTAAGTTTTTAATTACCTGCTTAAGCAAACCAATCAAACTGATTACGTTTTTTCCTTTGATTAACACATTCCAAAGAAAACTGCCTCTAATTTTTGATACTTGGGCCGGGGCCGGGCCAAGTATCTGAATATTTTGGCCGGCGCTTTTTTTCTTCAACCTGGCCGATAAATGGCAGGCAACTTTTTCTACCTTTTCCTGGGTCCGGCCGCGCAAGATTAAGCTCGCCAAATGGCTAAACGGAGGAAGCTTAAGGCTGTTTCGGCTTTTTATCTCCTGGCGATAAAACTGGCGATAATCATGCCGGATGCTTGCAGAAATAGCGTAATGTTCGGGTACATAGGTCTGAATAATCACCTTTCCTTCCCGCTCTCCCCGTCCGGCTCGCCCGGCCACTTGCGTTAACAGATTAAAAGTGCGCTCTCCGGAGCGAAAATCCGGTAAATTTAGCGCCGTATCTGCCGAAATTACTCCCACCAGACTCACCCGGGGGAAATCCAAGCCCT
>JAFGCM010000089.1 GCA_016932635.1 Candidatus Omnitrophota bacterium | reverse complement strand
ATTGGAGACCATATAAGTATGCCATATAATAGGTGGGAAGTCAAATATATTTTGGAGTATAACTTATTGGTAATAAAGGAGTTGCAAATATAGCCTAAACTGTAAAAAATATTTTTTGAATCTTAACGGCGAATTATTCATTATTGTATAACTAGTTGATATTAAAGTAGTTATGACTTATTGACTGAAGGCGGGAAAAGCTTAATTTTGGTGCCAATATAGGTATTGAACAGGACCAGTCTTAGGAATAGAAACAGTCGCGGTGATAGTTTTTCTCACCCTTTTTACCTCGGCCTTGGCCGAAATGGTGTAGATATCTGAAGAAACACAGCGTTGCTCTTGCGGAATCACATTATTTAAGCTGGGCAAATCTTCAGACTCGCCATAATCTGCCCAAGCCTCATTAACAGCAAATTTTTGGGAATCAAGGGTAAAAATATTATCGTCTTCAGTGCCGATTTCTCCATCATATCCTCTGCGATATTGCATCACTTTATCTACTAATGTTAAATCGCCTTCAGTAAGGGCTAAAAGCACCTTCTGGGAAGCAGTATTAATATTGACCTGATCCTCTCCATATACAGTCAAATACCGGCTGAGGCCCGGATAAACATCGCCATTTTCGTCCTGGCCGCCATAAACAATTGCCGGGCTGAAATGCTGAACCAAAAGTAATTCACCCAGGCTTTGGAACTCTTCCGCCTTAAGAGGATAAGGCGGATCTAAATTTTCATAATAAGTTCCTTCTTCATCACCGGTATCAGGCATTTTACCAGACCAAACCAGAATTGATTGAGCTGCGGCTGAAAAATCAACTACACCGCAGCTTTCCAATAAATGTTTTAAGACTTTTTGTTTGACATTATTAATATTAATTTTACTCTGCTCATCTTCCAGCCCATAAAAAGTTATTTTATTTTCATCCAGCGTAGAAGCATCAATTGAGTAACCGACAGTAAAAGTCCCGGCGCCTAATTGAACATCTTTAAAAGCGGCTTGATTATTGGCCCAGGGCTCATGGAAACTGTCTGAATTTTCTTCAGTGTCGTTATTGAGCTTTTCCCAGATCGCCCGCTCGATGGCGGCCTGGGCGAGCCGAATGGCCTTGGCCTTATCTCTTTGATATTTGGTGAGGTTAACCTCTAAGGAAGCGCGCTCACCCAAGGCTAAGGCAAATAGCGTCAAAATCAAAAGAATCCATAAGGTAACAATCAGTATTGTACCGCGGGGATTTCCAACATCTGGCGCCTGTTTGAACAAACTATTCTTGCGATTCACCTTTTTTCCCGATTGGAATAAACACGAATTTGGTATAGGCTAAACCTTCTTCGCCGGTTAGAGTTAATTTAATCTGCGCTCCTTGAGGAATACTCTGTTGAGCGTTCCAACTTTGCTGCCAGTTGAGCTCATCTTCCTGCCCATAACGGTAAAAAAACTCTAACCCGGCTACCTGCGTCAGCATCTGATCAAAAGAGTCCTCCTCCTGGGTTTCCTGCAGGGCCTGGGCAAGGCTCTGTTCCCAGCGCTTCAGCACCTCGCCATCTAAACTATAGGTAATTTTCTTTAGCTCCGGATAAACCAGCTGGCTGCGAAAATTATCCACCAGGCTATAAAAAGAAATGCTATTAGGCTCGCCGACAAAATTGATCTTGCCTTCTTCTTCAGGATAATAAAGCACGGCATTTTCTAAGTCCCGGGAGATTTGATCCAGGCTCAAGCGTAAATCTTGCAATAAATTTTGCGCTTGTTGCGCGCTGCGCCAGGCAGAAATACCCGTACTAAAAGCCGAATATACAGCTACCGCTAAAACGGCAAAGATGCTCGCCGCCAGCATTAATTCCACAAAGGTAAGGCCGGTATTTTTGCTGCTCAATCTTGCCATTAGTCCTTACTCCGGAAATAGGTAACGCAGGATAAGCTGTGTGTCCCTGCTCGTTGCTGCCAGGATACCTCAAAACTGCTCTTGTATAAAGGAGCCTGATCTTCCAAACCTTGCGGCCCTTCCTCTTCAAAGCTAACTTTATATTCGTAATCCTCAAAAGGCGCAGCAAAGCTGCCCTCTTCCAGGGCTTGATCCGCCTCAATTCCTCCCTGACGCAGGTTCTCTTCGCTTCTGGCCCAAATTTTTTCTTCCATTAACAAATTAGCCAGTAAATGTCTTTGGGCCACTTGAACTGCCCGCAGCGAACTGACAAAGGAGCGTAACACTACCGTTATACCCAGCGATAAGATGGCTACCGCCAACATAACCTCCAAAAGTAAAAACCCTTTATTCCTGAATAACTTGAACATTTCTTTGTGTGGTGATCGTAAAGGTTTCCCCGGCCCGGTCAGTGATTTGGACCCGGGCCTTTTCTTGGGAGCCGTCGGGATAAAAAGTAATAAAGCGCTCCTCGTTGGCTTCGCCTTCAAGCTCAAGTTGAACAGATACACCTTGAGCAAACTTAAATCTGCGGCCCCACCTGCCTTGGATGTTAGAAAATTTTCCTGCTTCCGCGGCATCTGCGCTGGTCAACCAAAAACTCATTTCTTCCAAATCGAAATTAATCCGGCAAAGGCGCCGTTCGGCCACGGCCCGAGCTTGAGCATAGCGCATTAACTGAACTAAATTCTGGCAGGTATTTTTCAGCTGAATTTTTTGAAAAGGCCCCCGGAACTGGGGTGCAGTAACTGCGACTAAAATCAGGATGATTGAAGCGACGAGAACTAATTCAATAAGGGTAAACCCGTTACTCTTCAGCTGATTCGGCCTGCCAACTGGTAATATCATCGCTGTTTCCTTTTTGCCCGTCTGGGCCGGATGAGTAAAGGTCGTAGTCGTTGTTGTGGGTGCCCGGGGCTTTATAATTATAGGGATTTTTCCAGGGGTCAATGGGCTGTCTTTTTAGATAGGGTCCTTTGCCGTTTTCGGTTTTTTTAGCCAAATCATCCAGGCCTTCCGGATACTTACCGTTATCCAGCTCAAAGAGATCTAAAGCGGTCGCGATGTTAGAAAAGATATCCGCCTGGGCCGCTGCGATCCGCGCTTCCTGTGAACGTCCGGCCAGCCTAGGCATCACCATCCCCACTAAAACTCCGATAATAATTACGACGAGCATTAACTCGATCAGCGTAAAACCTTTCCTCATTTTTTCCTCCCTTGAATTTTTTTAACGTGCAATCAGGCTGATTTGAAAAATTGGCAGAAGCATCGAAATCACGATAAATCCGACTACCGAACCGACCACTAAAATCATTGCCGGCTCAATTAAAGAGGTAAACAGCTTAATTGACTGGTCGGTATCCTGCTCATAAGTCTGCGCGACTTTTAGCAGCGCCTCATCCAGGGTCCCGCCTTCTTCTCCGATGGCAATCATATTGACCACAAACACAGGGAAATATTTACTGTGCGTCAAACTTTTAGCTACGCCGGAGCCCTCTTTTACCTCCCGGGCAATCCGCTGGACCTCCTGCTTGAGCACTTGATTACCCATAGTCTGGGCTACTGAATCCATTGCCTGTAAAATCGGCACTCCGTTTGCCAGTAACGTCCCTAAGGTGCGGGTGAAATTAGCAATTTGTGATAACTTAAAAAATTTTCCTAAGGCCGGAATTTCTAATTTAAGCCGGTCAAAGGCCAGTTTTCCTCTAGGGTTAAGCAGGCTACGGCGCAGAGCAAAGAAACCAAGTATTATAACAGCGCACATCAACCACCAGAAGGCAACGATAAAATCACTAACGGCAATCATGATTCGGGTGGGTAGCGGCAGGACCTGACCCATATCTTCAAATAATTCTACGAGCTTGGGAATGACAAAAGTAAACAAAACAACTACGGTGGCTGCGCCCACCGTAGCCATCAAAATGGGATAGGCCATTGCCGCCTGAATCTTTCCCCGCAGGTCCTGCTGTTTCTCGCCAAAATCTGCCAGCCGGCGCAAGACCTTTTCCAAGGTCCCGGAAACCTCACCGGCCCTGGCCATACTCACAAACATATTATTAAATACCCGGGGATAAAGCGCTAAGGATTCAGAAAAACTTTTACCTTCTTTAACTAAATTGGCTAAGTCCTGAATAATCAGCTTGAGGGCAGGATATTCTGTTTGCTGCTCTAAGACCGTCAAGGCCTTAAACATCGTCAGGCCCGATTCTAACAGATTGGATAATTGACGCGTAAAGACGCTTAACTCGCGATGTTTAACCCTTTTAGAAAATGTCAGGGTCTTGTCTTTACTGCGGGCAGTCTCGCTTTGCAGGGAAACGCTGATGGGAAAAAATCCCATCTGGGTGAGCTTATTTACCGCCGCGGCTTGGTGATCGGCCTCAATGGTGCCGGTTTTTAATTCTTTCGGTCCTTTTCTGGCTTGATAGAGAAATTTTGGCATTTATTTTTATCTTACCTTATTCTATCAACCACTGTCAACACAATTTCTTAACCAACGACAACGCCCCTGGCCGCGGATAAAACTTCCTGCACACTAATAGCCAAAAGACAAGCAAAATGCTTACTGCAATTATGCGCTAAGCAGACTTGACAACCAACTTGTTTATGTAAAACAATAACGTTTTTACCCACCGGCCCCCAGCGCCGCGGACTTAAACCGGCTTGCGAGCGGCCAAAAATAGCTACCACGGGCACGCCTAAAGCCGCAGCGATATGCACCGGGCCGCTATCATTAGAAATAAATAAGCTACATCTTCTGATCAGACTCGCTAATTGGCTGACTGTTGTCTTACCGCTGGCGTCAATGCCGGCGCAATGTAACCGTTTGAGTACCTCTTGGCTCTGCTGAATGTCATCGGGCCCAGCCACGATAATTATCCTGGCCTTTAGTTCCTGCGCCAGGCTGTCGGCAACCTGGGCAAAACGCTCATCCGGCCAAACCTTAGAAGGGCAACTGGCGCCCGGATGAATAGCAATTAATTTTTCGCCTTTTTTTACGCTATGTTTAGACAAAAATTTTTCAATATCCTTTTCGCTATCCTGACGAATGGGCATAAACAATTGCTTCCCTTCATCCTTAATCCCCAGTAAAGATAAAATATCCAGGGTATATTCCAATTCGTGTTTTTCTCCTTGTTGCTTTTTATGTTCCAGTTTATCGGTCAGCAAAAAGCCCATCTTTCTATTAAAACCGATGCGCTTCTTTATCCCGGCTAAATAAGTTATCCAATGCATCCGGTTAGTCGGATGCAGTACTAAGGCCAAGTCAAATTTCTTTTTCCTTAAGGACCAGGCAAATCGGATGCTGCCTAAAAGACTCTTTTGCCGCCCATATTTATCGTAAATAATCAGCTCATCCAGATAAGGGTTGCCTAAAACTACATCCCGGGCATAAGGCCGGACTAAAACTGAAATCCTGCTGCGGGGAAAATTTTTTCTTAACGCCTTAAGCACTGGCGTGGAAAGCAATACGTCTCCAATCCGGTCAGTTCGGCAAACCAATATTTTTCTGTAACTATTTGCGCTCATTGATTATTTTTCTGCAAGCCTGAAATACTTCAAGGGCATCGATT
>JAFGCM010000088.1 GCA_016932635.1 Candidatus Omnitrophota bacterium | reverse complement strand
TTTACCCGCGGGAAGGGAAAACTCACTGCGGATATTCCTTTCTATCTCGGAGGTCACCTCCACCGGGGCCGGGCCGCCATAGGCGGGAGAAAATTTAATTCCGTTATATTCCGGAGGATTGTGGCTGGCCGTAATATTGATCGCCCCGGCCGCCTTCTTCCTTAATATTTGGCAGGCAATTACCGGTGTGGGGGCATCGCGGCAGGTCAGCCAGACCTTGATCTTGTTTTCGGCTAAGGTCCGGGCAGAGGCCCGGGCAAATTCGGGAGATAAAGACCTGGTATCGTAACCAATGATGATTCCTTGCTGCTGCAGTTGATGGTCGCGGATATATTTGGCTATAGCCCGGCAGACCCGGCGCAGATTAAAAAATGTAAATTCCTTACCAATAATTGCCCGCCAACCGGAGGTGCCGAATTTAATATTCATATACTGCCTGAGTTAAATTCGAATCTCGAATATCGAAATTCAAAACAAATTCGAAATTAGATGTTCGAAATAGAAACTCTAAACACAAAACTCTAAGTTCTAAACTATACTGCTCCCCGTTAAGTAATTGATGCATTTTAGGAGGAAATCTCCTATAATGGCATTAAAAACGGAGGAGCCCATGAAATACCGCAAACGAGACCCCAGGTTTAAAGCAAAAGTTGTTCTGGAAGGCCTGGAAGCTAAAATCCCGCTTGCTGAGCTGTGTAACAAGTACCAGATTAAACAAAGTCAGTATTACTATTGGCTTAAGGAGTTCGAAAAGCACGGACATCGGCTATTCGAAAACACCAAGCCAACCAAGAAAGAACAAAGACTCAAAGACGAAAACAAGAAATTAAAGCAAATCATCGCTGAACTCAGCATCGAGTTAAAAAAAAGCGATTTGGAATTACAAGCCTTAGAAGAAGGAGGCGATCAATGAGCCGCACAACCAATGACCTTAAGATCCTGCCTCTGATTCATCAGATTAAGTCTGACCACCCTTTCTGGGGCTATCGCCGCATCTGGGCCTACTTGAAATACCGGCTTGATATTAGCGTAAACAAAAAGCGCGTCTACCGGATTATGAAAGAGCACAATCTCTTAGTGCAACCTAATGCCAGATTAAAGGCTATTCGCTCTAACCAAGCCTACAAGAATAAGCCCAAGGCAACCCGGCCCAACCAATACTGGGGCATTGACATGACCAAGGTGATGATTTCTGAGTACGGCTGGCGCTATTTAACCATCATCAAAGACTGGTACAGCAAAAAGCTCATTGGTTATTCTCTAAGCGAGCATTCCAGGACCAATGATTGGCTTAATGCCTTAAATAGAGCCTGCAATAATCAATTCCCCCAGGGCATCTTGTCCAAAGAGCACGAATTACACTTAGTCAGCGATAACGGTTCACAGCCTACATCGGGCAAGTTTATGCAAGCCTGTTCAGTGATGGAGCTAAAGCAAATCTTTACCAGTTACAATAATCCCAAGGGCAATGCCGAGACAGAGCGACTTATTCGCACCATCAAAGAAGACTTGATCTGGGTCCGAGAATTCAGCTCTCCGAATGAGCTCGAAGAAGCCTTAAGGCAATGGATCCAGGACTACAACACCGATTATCCCCACTCTTCTTTGAACTATATGACGCCAGAACAGTTTGAAAAAGAACAGTTGTTAGTTACAAAAATTTAACTTGACTAACGGGGTGCAGTACATGAGTTTTAACTTCTGGATTTTTAGTTTATTTAAAGTTTAGGATTTTGGGTTTAGGGTTTATCAGCCTATTCTCTAACAAATCTTTACCTTTCTGCCTGCTATTTTCAGCTTGCCTTCCACGAACAGCCGCACTGCTTCCGGATAAAGCTGATGTTCAATCCGATGAATGCGCTCGGCTAATGAATCTTCTGTATCGTCGGCTTTAATTTCTAAGGCCTGCTGCAAAATGATCGGCCCCCGGTCCATCTCTTCGTCGACAAAATGCACCGTTACCCCGCTGACCTTGGCCCCGTAATCCAAGGCATCCAAGACCGCGTGGGTGCCTTTAAACGCAGGCAAGAGCGCCGGATGGATGTTTAAGATTTTATGGCGGTATCTTTTTATGAACTTAGGCCCCACCAGGCGCATATAACCGGCCAGGCAAATCAGCCCGATCTGCTCTTGCTCTAAATTAGCGATAATCTTAGCCTCATATTCGTCTTTGGAGTTAAAATTTTTCCTTTCCACCAAAACCGTCTTAACCCCGGCCCGCTTGGCTCGCTCTAAGGCATAGGCCTTGGGGTTATCGCAGACCATCAAGGCAACTTTAGCCGGCTGGAAACTTTTTAGATTATCGGCAATGGCCTGAAAATTGCTGCCGTTTCCCGAACAAAACACGGCGATGTTCACCCCGCCCTTCCTTTCCTGGCTACGCCAACTCTATATCGTGATCGACTTAAATATTTAAGCATTGCTTTAAGCTTTCTGCCCGGCCCTCAATCCTACAATACGTGAGTTAGGAAGGGCGGGGTTCATTTTTTCCTCCGGAAGATTATCTTGCGCGGGCAAACCTCAATACATTTGCCGCAAGCGGTGCATTTATCATAATCGATTACGGCCAAATTTTCAACTACTTTAATCGCCTCTTCCGGGCAGGCCTGCTCGCATTTTTTGCAGGCGATACAGCCGACTGCGCAGACACTGATTACTTCTTTAGCCGCCGCGTGAGAACTGCAGCCTACATAAACCTCACCCTTAACCGGAATTAAAACCATCAGGTTGCGCGGGCAGGCCTGGACGCATTTTCCGCATCCGGTGCAAAGCTCGGCGTCAATGACCGGC
>JAFGCM010000087.1 GCA_016932635.1 Candidatus Omnitrophota bacterium | reverse complement strand
GCAAAGGTTTGGATGGATTAATCAGGCCTAAATCCGGGCGGCTTTATCTGGGTAATTCCGGCACTTCTTTACGTTTAATCTTAGGGGTGCTGGCCGGACAAGGCTTTAGCTGCCGACTTTCCGGAGACGCCTCACTTTCCCGTCGGCCAATGAACAGGGTAATTCGCCCGTTAACTTTAATGGGCGCAAAAATTACCGCAAGCCAGGCAGGGGAATACGCACCCTTAACTATTAAGGGAGGCGCCTTGAAACCGATTAGATATCAAAGCGAAGTAGCCAGTGCGCAAGTAAAATCAGCAATTCTTTTGTCCGGGTTATATGCCCCGGGCGAGACTAGCGTGCGCGAGCCGGCCAAATCCCGCGACCATACCGAGAGAATGTTAAAAAAATTCGGTGCGGATATTTCTGAAGCAGGCCTTACGGTTTCAGTAACGGGCCGGGCCAGTTTGAACAGTTGTGACTTAGAGATTCCCGCCGACATTTCTGCGGCCAGCTTTTTTTTAGTTGGCGCCTGCATTAACAAAGATAGCCTGATCGAAGTGCCTGCGGTAGGCCTTAATCCTACGCGCACAGCTTTCTTGAAAATTTTACAAAGAATGGGAGCCCAGGTAGACTGGAAGATCCAGGATCATCACCCCGGTCAAGCGGTTGATGAACCTAAAGGAGCGGTTACTGCCCGCTATAGCCATCTGCACTCGGTAAATATTAGCCCCGAAGAAATACCCGGGTTGATTGATGAACTGCCTATTCTGATGGTTGCTGCGACCCAGGCCGAAGGGCAGACGCTAATTCGCGGAGCTGGTGAGCTAAGGGTCAAGGAAACAGATCGCATTAAGGCCATGGTCGGCAATCTTACCAAGATGGGAGCAGAGATTACGGTTTCTGAAAATGATATTCTAATTCGCGGGCCGGTAAAATTAAAACCGGCAACAGTAGATAGTTTTAACGACCACCGTACGGCAATGAGCATGACTCTGGCGGCCTTAATCACCCAGGGACGCACTGCTATTAAAGATATCGATTGTGTGGATATCTCCTTTCCCGGTTTTTTCCAGACTCTGACGCGGCTTTTACGTTAATTTCTTGACATTGCAGTTTAGGTTTGATACAATTAATGAAATCCAATAAGGAGTGAGGGGATTAATGAATATCTTATTGAAAATCTGGAAACAGCTAGTCCGGGGCTTTAATTATATAATGGGGCTGTTTTCCAATGACATGGGTATCGATTTAGGGACAGCCACGACTTTGGTGTTTGTCAAAGGTGAAGGCATTGTTCTTTGTGAGCCTTCGGTGGTGGCCATTCAGAAAGGTTCATCGAAAGTATTGGCAGTGGGGGAGGAGGCCAAAAGAATGTTAGGGCGCACCCCGGGAAGTATTGTTGCCATCAGACCGATGAAAGACGGGGTGATCGCTGATTTCGAGGTTACTGAAAGTATGCTGCGCTATTTTATTAAAAAAGTGCATCACCGCCGGGTGTTAGTGCGTCCGCGGATGATTATCGCTATTCCCTCAGGCATTACCGAAGTAGAGAAGCGGGCGGTCAAGGATTCCGCAGAGCACGCTGGCGCCCGGGAGGTGTTTCTGGTTGAGGAGCCCATTGCTGCTGCTGTAGGGGTGGGCCTGCCAATTCAGGAGCCGGCTGGTAATATGATTATTGATATCGGCGGCGGAACCACAGAGATGGCGGTAATTTCCTTAGCCGGCATTGTCTACGCTAAAAGTATTAGAATCGGCGGAGATGAGATGGATACGGCAATTATTGAGCATCTGAAAAAGACTTATAACCTGATGATTGGCGAGCGTACCGCAGAAGAGATTAAAATTAAAATTGGTTCGGCTTATCCTTTAGAAGAAGAATTGTCTATGGAAGTCAGAGGCAGGGACCTGGTGGCTGGACTGCCTAAGCTGATTAATATTTCTTCTGAAGAAGTCCGCGAGGCGATCTCCGGTCCGATTAATGCGATTGTCGAGGCCTCCAGAATTACCTTGGAAAGGACTCCTCCTGAACTTTCTGCAGATTTAATCGAACGGGGGATAGTCTTAGCCGGAGGGGGCGCGCTGTTACGGGGTATTGATAAACTGATTGCCGAGGAAACTGGTCTTCCAGTGCATGTGGCGGAGGATCCAATTACTTCTGTTGCTTTAGGTACCGGCAAGGTGTTGGACGAAATCCATTATCTTAAGCGTCTACTCGTTCCCACAAAGGTAGAACTTTGAGGTTTCAGTGGTTCAAAAAGTTAAGCCCGGCTCTGCAATTGCTTGTTTTAACGGGTTTAACTTTTCTTCTTTTAGGATTATATGTTATATCGGCTAAGTATCTAAGGCCTACTCTGGCATCCTGTCTATCTTTACCTACCCAATTTTGCCAAGACGTATCCTTCAATGCCCAAGCGTTCTTGAGATTCCAAGATTTGACTGAAGAGAATGCCCGTCTGCAAAACGAAATCAATCAATTGAAGGCGCAAACAGCCCAATTGCAGGAGGCCTCCTTGGAGAATCAACGTCTGCGTAATCTTTTATCATTACCTCAAGGCACACAGTTTAAGAGCATCAGCGCTTTAGTCGTTGCCAAAGATTCTTCCAACCTAACCAGGACAATAGTAATCAGTCAAGGCAGCTTAAACGGAGTAAAGCCAGGAATGAGCGTAATTTTTGGCGCCGGCCTGGTGGGCAGGGTGATTGAAACTTTTCCTGGATCAAGTAAGGTTGCTCTGCTGACAGATTTTAATTCCAAGATTCCAGCTAAAATTCAGCGCACCCGGGAAGAAGGTGTAGTTTTAGGGACACTGAAACCAGGTCAGAATATCTGCCAGATCAAATACATTCACGATGCACAGATTGGAGATAAAGTTATTTCTTCTGGGTTGGGAGGCCGCTGTCCCAAAGGCCTGTTAATTGGCGAAATAATAGCTGTAACCGATGACGAAAGCGGGTTATATAAAATTGCCCAGATTCGCTCAGAAGTTGACTTTTCTACTTTAGAAGAAGCGATGATTATCCTGGAATGATGAAATCGAGAAATCTGTTTATTTTTTTACTCATTTTTTGCTTTACAATTCTGCAAAGCACCGTTCTTAATTACCTCCAGATTTTCGCCACTCAACCGGATCTACTCTTGATTTTAATAATTTTTTGCAGTCTAACTTTTGGAAAGATTTATGGGTTGACTACAGGGGCAATCAGCGGAATTTTTGCCGAGGTGAGCTCGGGTTTCAGTTCCGGAATATTGGTGTTTACTTATGCCTTAGGGGGACTAATCTTAGGTTATATTGGCCGCTGGGTTGAGCTGCAAAAGACCTTGGGCCAAGTAATTGTTTCTTTTATCTTTACTTTTTTAATTTATTTGTTTATATTTCTTTTGCTGAAAATAGGAACCGGCGCCCTTGAGCTTTCTTTATTCAACGCCCTTAGGTTTACACTGCTACCGGCAGCAGCTTACACGGCTATACTTACGCCAATAATGTTTAAGTTTCTAAAAATAATTTTAGGAACAAAATAAATTTTCAATTTAACGATGCATTTGAAATTCTTAAGGCGGATAATTTTTGGGTGTTTTGTCTTATTGGCATTGAGTCTGTTGCGCCTGCAGATTATCCAGGGGCCGTACTTTCTACAATTAAGCCAAAATAATCGAATTAAGTTTGTTAATCTGGCCGCTGGGCGAGGAATAATTTATGACCGCTTCGGCAAGGTGTTAGCCAACACCAGAAGCTGCTTTAATCTGGCAATAATTCCCCAACAAACTAAGGATGTGCAGAAACTTATTGAGCAGATCAGTCCACACTTAGGCCTGTCCCAGGATGAGTTACTCGCCAATTTTAAAAGAAACCTGTTAGCCCCGTTTATTCCGGTAGTGATTGCACAGGACCTACCTAAAGAAAAAGCCATACTCTTAGAATGCAAAGAAGCCGAGATACCGGGACTATTGATTCAGGTTGTGCCGCTTAGAGATTACCCGTACGCCCAGAGCCTGGGGCATATCTTGGGATATTTAGGTAGGACCAGGGAAAAAGAGCTAACACAATCTAAGGATTACGGGTTACGCAGGCAGGACTTAGTGGGGCGTAGCGGCATGGAAGAGACTTTTGACGATTATTTAAGGGGGGAGCCGGGAGGAATGCAGGTTGAGGTAAATAGTCGAGGTTATCAAGTTAAGCTCTTAGGCTCAAAACAACCTCAATCCGGGGGGGAACTTGTTTTAACTATTTGGGCCGAGCTTCAGGAGTTAGTCGATGATTTATTGGCTGAAGAAATCGGGGCCTGTATTGTACTCAACCCGCAGAACGGCGAGGTATTGAGTTTGGTCAGTAAGCCCAGTTTTGACCCGAATTTGTTCATTGCCGCCTTAAATGGCAAGCAGCCAGAAAGCCGCCGTGTGCAACGGTTATTGAATTCCCAAGAAGCGGTTTTGTTGAATCGGGCCATTTCCGGCATGTATCCACCGGGCTCTATTTTTAAGATTGTTACGGCTTGCGCCGCTTTAGAGAATGAAAAAATTACCACCAAAACAAGTTTCTTTTGTCCGGGGAGTTTGCGTCTGGGAGGTCGGGATTTCCTGTGCTGGAAGCTTGATGGTCATGGTAACGAAGATATTTTCTCAGGCATCCGGCATTCCTGCAATGTATTTTTTTATAATTCAGGACTAGCTTTAGGTGCGGATAAACTTACACTCTATGCCCACAAATTCGGCTTTGGTTCATTCACTGGGATAGAGCTGCCCTATCAGGCCCAAGGACTTGTTCCATCCAAAGCCTGGAAACTGAAAACATATCGAGAAAAATGGTATGACGGAGAAACGGCTAATTTCTCCATTGGCCAAGGCTACCTTTTGGCTACTCCGCTGCAAGTAGCCCGGATGGTTTCGGCAGTAGCCAATGGGGGAAATCTAATCCAACCGCATCTGGTGAAAAAAATAGCTCAACAGGAACTGGTTGTTTCACGGAAAGATTTAGGATTAAAAAAAGAAACAATTAAAGCGATTAAAACAGGGATGCGCCAGGTAATCCAGACGTCGGATGGTACCGGCCATAAAGCAAGTATTGCTAGTATAGAATGGGCGGGCAAGACAGCCACTGCCCAGGCAGCCAGTGGAGTGGCGCACGGATGGTTCGTCGGGTTTTACCCCGTTGAACAGCCCGAGGTTCTGGTTTTGGTCTTTCTGGAGCATGGAGGTAGCGGTGGTGAGGCCCCAGCCAGAATAGCCAAAAGTATTATGCAGTATGTGATAGAGCAGCACAGAGGTGAGCGGTGATCAGAAGTAGGTTAAAGAATTTTGATGTGATATTGTTTCTGGTTACTATCCTGATCTTTACGATAGGCCTGGCCTTTCTCTACAGCGCTACCTATCAACTCGCTCAAGGTTTTTTATTGAGACAGCTGCTGCGCTTTGCATTCGGTGTCTTAATCGGGATAGTTATTTTTAAAATAGATTATCAAAAATGGCTGGAACTGGCCTATCCCTTATATGGATTAAATTTAGTTATTTTAGTTTTGGTTTTGATTTTAGGTGAGCACAGGATGGGGGCGCAGCGTTGGATTAGCTGGGGCAATATTGGCTTTCAGCCTGCTGAATTTAGTAAACTGGTGATTATTCTGGTTTTGACGCGTTATTTGGGAGAACGTCCGGCTCAAGGCCGGGGGCTGCTATCAAAAGAGTTGCTACTCTGTTTTTTGCTGACCGGCATTCCTTTTATTTTAATTGTGCAGCAGCCGGATTTAGGCACAGCCTTAACTTTAATTCCGATTCTCTTTGCCGTGCTTTATATTTGGGGCGCTTCTTTAAAGACCTTACTTTTGATTTTGGGTACAGGAATATTTGCCTCACCAATTTTTTGGCATTTGCTGAAAGATTATCAAAAGAGAAGAATCCTGGTATTTATTAATCCCAATATGGACCCCTTAGGTGCGGGGTATACAATAATCCAGTCTAAAATTGCCATTGGTTCAGGAGGATTGTTGGGGAAAGGCTGGCTTTCCGGAACTCAGAGTCAGTTAAATTTCTTGCCTGAGCGGCACACTGATTTTATTTTTTCAGTGGTAGGCGAAGAATGGGGTTTTTTGGGAGCGCTCTTACTTTTGCTTTTATATGGCATCCTAATCTGGCGCGCCTTCGCTATTGCCCAAGCGACCAGTAGCCTTTCTGGAAGACTACTGGCTGCGGGTATAATAGTACTTATTGCTTTTCAGGTGATAGTAAATATTGCCATGACCATGGGGGTGATGCCGGTGGTGGGTCTTCCGCTTCCATTAATCAGCCATGGAGGCTCTGCTTTGCTGACTTTTTTGGTTGCCTTGGCCATGCTGTTGAATATTGGCATGAACAGGTCAATACTTTGAATATACAAAAAGCACATTTGCACAAATGTCATCTTGACAAATAGTGTTTTGTGTGCTACACTTGTTACTGTAACAAGTTGAAGTAGATAGTGTTTGAAAAAGGCAAACCTGGGGGAACCCGGGGACGTCCCGAATGTAGAAGCTTCTAAAGAAGCTCTTGCTTCGGGATCCCGAAGAAGTTCTTGAAGAAGAAGCTTCATTCGGGGCAAAGCCACAGACCCTAAGTAACCCTTGAGGGTGGCTGGGTTGCCAAACCGACTAGAGGAAAACTTAAGGCCTTTGGCTTTTAGCAGGTAGAGGAAGCCAGAGGCCTTTTTGCTTGGTAACACAACCGTTGCCTTAAGGGACTGTCCCCAGCCCAATTATTGACAGCAGTTAGGGGGCTGTCCCAAGTAGCAGCTGAGCGTAGAGCCTGAAGCTCGCGCCAAAAGGAAATAATGATTAAGAAATCGGATAATCCTAACGGCAATGCCCATCGCGTAGTTGCTTTCCTGACCCGCGATGAAATAGATTTTTTGGATAAAATTAGTAAAGATGCCTTGTTTAGTGTGGGGAATAAGTTATCCAGAAGCAAAATTATTTCGGCAATAGTCAATGTCATTAGAAAACTCCAGATTGATGGCCGGGGCTTAAGTTCCAAAAAGGAATTAGAAGCCAAGGTCTTAAAAGCAATCACACAGATGAGTCAAGAAACGAAAAAACCCCAACAAAACCATTCAAGAGGTGATCAAAATGAAAGAGTTCTTTAAGACCTTAAGCCTGGCCCCACAGGGCATCAGGTATAAATTGAGTATTGCCTTTGCCCTGATGTCGATTATTCCGATGCTGGTTTGCGGCTATTTGATGGTGCACTATATTTTTCCAGTGGTTGACAATTTTTGGGATGTCTCTTTGATCTTAGTGATTACCATGTTTCTGATGCTGTTGGGATTTTATCTGGCTAAAAAAATTATCTATCCCATTGTGCAGATTGCTGCCCACGCCAAGATCGTTGCCGGGGGCGAAAACTTGGGTAAGTTATTAGATGTTCAGGCGGAGGATGAGCTGGGTGATTTAAGCGGTTCGATCAACCTCCTTTCTAAAAGGCTCTCCGAAAATATGTCGGAACTGCGTTCCTACGGAGATAAAATTAAGCAAATTAATATGGAAATCAACAGAAAGGTGCTTGCTCTTTCCAGTCTTTTACAAATCGGCAACCTGATTACTACGGCGACCAATTTAGAAGATATCCTGAATTTGATTGTAAACAAACTCTCACAGCTGGAAACATCAGGGCCGACATTTTTAATGCTGGTTAAGGAAGGACAGAAGGAATTGAGTTTGGTGGCCCAGGCAAATATAGATGATACCGAGGCCAAGGCGTTAAAGGTTAAGATCGGCGAAGGCCTGTTGGGAAAAATATTAGATAATCCCCAAGCCTTAGTTGTCGATCTGCAAAAAAAGCTCAAACATCCAGATGAAAACTTACAGCGGCTGTTACCGGTAAGAAATAAGGCGGTAGTGCCCATTATCTCAGGCGGAAGAGTAATTGGCATCTTAGGCACAGGCAATGACAGTGAAAAATTTCTTTTTTCCGATGATGAAATAGAATTGATGGGCGTCTTTGGTAAGCAGGTGGCCGTGGCTATAGAAAACGATGTCTTGGTTACCAAGACCGAGAAACTCCAGATTAGAGATGAATTGACCGGACTGTATAACCAAAGCTTTATTCACAGCCGCTTGGATGAGGAGATTAAACGGGCCATTGCCTATCAGCGTCCCTGTTCATTGCTTATCCTGGAGTGCAATAACTTTGAGCAGTATCGCGATAGCTTAGGTGAGATTGCCGCTGAGCGGGCGTTAAAGAAGATTGCCCATCTGCTTAAGGAAACTACCACGGATATTGATAAAGCCGGGCGCTTTAGCGACCATCAGTTTGCTTTAATCTTGCCGGAAAAAAACAAAAATCAAGCTCAGGTTGTTGCCGACAATATTAATAAGGGGCTAGAACAGGTTAAGCTAAGCGAAGAACAAAAACCCTCTAGTACCTTGACTTTTATTCAAGGTATCAGCGCTACACCTGTTGATGGTACAACCGGCCCAGAATTAATTCATCAAGCCCTGGAGTATGTTGGCCAGGGTAAACCAAAAGGAGCTTAAAAATGGTCAACAATATGGAGGAATTATTAAAATTTATGGTTAAGAAATCGGCTTCGGATTTACATATTACCGCCGGTTCCCCGCCTCAAATACGCATCGATGAAACCTTAGTTAATGCCGATGATACCGTGCTTAGTTCGGAGCGGACTAAACAGTTAATTTATAGTTTGCTCAGCCAGAAGGCTATCAAGGATTTTGAAGAGAATTTAGAGCTGGATATGTCTTTTGGCATTGAGGGGTTAAGCCGTTTCCGGCTTAATGTATATCAACAAAGAGGCTCAACGGCTGCGGCGATCAGAAGAATTCCCTATCAGATTATGAGCGTAGCAGAGTGCGGTTTGCCTGCAAAAATAGTTACTGAGTTATGTCATAGGCCCAAAGGCTTAATTTTAGTTACCGGGGCAACCGGAAGCGGAAAGTCGACCACCTTAGCGGCAATGATTAATATGATCAATCAGGAGCGGCATTGCCATATTATTACTGTTGAGGACCCGATTGAATATACTTTTAGAAATATTAAAGCGGTGATTGAACAGCGCGAGGTAGGCAGCGATACCCACACTTTTGCCAATGCCTTAAAACGCATATTAAGGGAAGACCCGGATGTAATCTTGATTGGAGAAATGAGAGACTTGGAGACCATTCAATCGGCGCTGAATATCGCGGAAACCGGACACCTGGTTTTTGCTACTCTGCATACCTCAGATAGCGTGCAGACAGTAAACAGGATTGTCGACGTCTTTCCTGCCCATCAGCAGCAGCAGGTGCGTACGCAACTTTCGTTTGTGCTGTTAGGTATTTTGGCCCAGCAGTTAATCCCTAAGTCTGCTGGCGGCAGGGTCTTGGCTACAGAGGTATTGGTGGCTAACCATGCTATCCGTAGTTTGATTCGTGAGGGCAAGACCCATCAGATTTATTCGGCGATTCAGACCGCCCAAAGAGAAAAGATGTGCACAATGAATCAGGCGCTCTATGAGCTGGTACTCAAAGGGATTATCTCTCAAGAAGAGGCGCTGCTGCGCACCAGCGAACCGCAGGACTTAGAGCGAATGTTTAACAGGTAAGAGTATAGCTCGTAGTTAGAAAAGGGGATTTAGATGCCTATCAGGGGAATGGAAGATAAAAGAGAGCTGGATAGGGAAAAGCTCAAAACCATGGCCTTTATGGATGACCTGACCGGTCTTTACAACCGGCGTTTTCTCTATAAATATCTTCCTACCGAGTTAGGCGATGTCAAACAGCTGGGTAAACCGCTTTGCATGTTTATGATGGATGTGGATAATTTTAAAGGTATTAACGATAGCTATGGTCATTTGTGCGGCGACAGTGTGCTTTCCGAGATCGGCAGAATCTTACAGAAGAGTTTTCGCGGAGGAGATTCGGTAATTAGGTATGCCGGCGATGAGTTTATCGCCGTTTTGCCCGGGGCAAGCAGGGAGGATGCCTTGAATATTGCCAAAAGGATTATCGAAAAAGTTGATAAAAATCATTTCAGCGACCCCGAAAGTAAGACCAGTATCCACGTGACCGTCAGTATCGGTATCGCTCTTTATCCTCAAGATGCCCAGGATCCCGAGAAGCTTTTGCGTCAGGCCGACCGGGCGCTATATTCTTCTAAACGTTCGGGACGCAACCGTTTTTCAACCGTTAGCGATATTACTGAGGAAGTCTTAGATGAGAGCAAGCTTCAGGAGTTATTTCCCTGTCCGAAGCTGATTAGCCGAGGACCTGAGCTGGATCAATTAAAGAAGTATTTAGATGAAGCGGAAAAAGGAAAAAGTAATTTTATTTTAATCGCAGGCGAAAGGGGGATGGGTAAGACGCGTTTGCTGGATGAGTTTAAAAAATATGCCCAGCTTAAAGGTATTACCACTATTGGCGCCTCTTGTTCGCCGGAAATAGCCGAGCAGCCATACCAGACGCTGATCGGGGCTTTGGAAAACCTATTTATTTCCTTGGGGCCCCAGGTGCGCGAAT
>JAFGCM010000086.1 GCA_016932635.1 Candidatus Omnitrophota bacterium | reverse complement strand
CCCCTCTTTTTTGCGGACAGCCTTTAAGCGCCGGAGATTTAGTCTTTTTCTTAAAGGCCTTTCTTCCTTTTCTAATCAGCTGGCTTATCGTCGGCATTTTCTTCCTGTTTTTGTTCTATTGGCTTTCCCTCTCTAACTATTTCAATGTCGCGGTGGGCATCAAAACCGGTACCCGCCGGAATCAAATGGCCCATAATCACATTCTCCTTCAAACCCAATAAATCATCTCTTTTGCCGCTGGCCGCGGCATCAGTCAATACTCGGGTGGTTTCCTGAAAGCTGGCCGCCGAAATAAAGCTTTCCATACTTAAGGAGGCCTTGGTGATGCCTAAAAGAATAGGTTTAGCCTGGGCCGGCTTTTTTCCTTTCTTGATCACTCTGGCATTCTCTTCTTGAAACCTCATTTTATCCACCTGCATGCCTACCAAGAAATCAGTGTCGCCGGCATCCTCAATCCTGACCTTTTTAAGCATCTGGCGCACAATCACCTCAATATGCTTATCGTTAATTTTTACTCCCTGCAAGCGATAAACTTCCTGAATCTCATTGACCAGATATTCCTGAAGTTTTTTATCACCCAAAACGCGTAAAATATCCTGAGGGACAATTGGTCCGTCCACCAGTTTTTGACCCGAAGTAACCCGATCTCCTTTGTAGACATTGAGATGTTTCCCATGAGGGATGATATATTCTTTTCTCATCCCTGAGTCGGAAGCCACAATAATCTTGCGCTGGCCTTTCTTAGTAATGCTAAACTCAACAACGCCCTCAATTTCACTAATAATTGCCGGATCTTTCGGGCGACGGGACTCAAATAGTTCGGCCACGCGCGGGAGTCCACCGGTAATATCTGTAGTCTTGGAGATTTTTCTGGGCGTTTTTGCGAGCAGCGTCCCGGCCTGAATCTGTTGAGCATCCTTGACCACAATATGCGCACCCACCGGAATAGTGTAAATAGCCAGCACTTCTTTGTTCTCATTGAGTATCACGATCTGGGGATGATACTCGCCTTTATGGTCAATGATTACCCGATCGTAGAGGCCGGTAGAGGTATCTAATTCCTTTTTCACGGTCTTGTCTTCAATAATATCTTCCAGTTTTACTCGGCCGCTGAGTTCCGCAATAATCGGAGAAATATACGGATTCCAGCGTACAAACACTTTTTCCTTTTCAATCGTTTTTCCTTCGGCGATGTTGATCACGGCCCCGGAAGGGATGCTGTGGCGTTCTAATTCACGCCCCTCTTGATCGCAAATAGTTACCTGGCCGTTTCTGCTTAAGATAAGCAGCTCATCTGCTTTTTGAGTTTCCATCGTCTTCAGATTTATATATTTAATAATTCCTTTATACTTGGAACGAATAAAAGACTGCTCGACTACTCTGGAGGCGGTGCCGCCAATATGAAAAGTCCTCATGGTCAGCTGTGTTCCGGGCTCACCAATGGATTGCGCGGCAATAATACCCACGGCCTCACCTAATTCTATCAATCTTCTTGTGGCCAAATTCCTTCCGTAACATTTAATACAAGTGCCTCTTTTGGACTCGCAAGTCAAGACGCTCCTGATGCGAATCTTCTCGATACCGGCTTGCTCAATTTCTTCAGCCTTATTTTCCGTAATTTCTTCGCCGGCTTCAACAATTACCTTGTCACTGACTACATCCACAATATTGTCCAGTGCCACTCTGCCGACAATGCGTTCTTCAAGAGCAACAACTACCTCATCGCCTTCAATAATCGCTCCAATCAGGATGCCGTTTAATGTGCCGCAATCCTCCTCGTTAACAATTACATCCTGGGCTACGTCTATTAACCGACGGGTAAGGTAACCTGAATCGGCAGTCTTCAAGGCTGTATCAGCCAGGCCTTTTCTTGCTCCGTGCGTAGAGATAAAATACTCCAAAACGGTTAAGCCCTCTTTGAAATTTGCGGTAATCGGGTTTTCGATAATTTCTCCCGAAGGTTTAGCCATTAAACCCCTGATGCCGGCTAATTGTCTGATCTGTTGCTGCGAACCCCGGGCCCCGGAATCAGCCATCATAAATATCGGATTGAACGGATCCAGGGTCTGAAAGATGGAGCTGGCAATCTTATCTGTGGCCTTAGTCCAGATATCAATGATCTTATTATACCTTTCACCGTCAGTAATTAAGCCGTTTTTATATTGGGTCTCCACATCCAACACTTCTTCTTTGGCCTTCTTGAGAATCTGTTCTTTTTGCGGTGGGATGCGGATCTCATCAACCGATATAGAAATACCTGCGTGCGTCGCTTCTTCAAAACCTACTGCCTTTAATCGATCTAAGAGCAACACCGTTTTATGTAAGCCGAATGCGCAGTAACAATCAGTAATAACTTTACTTAATTTGGATTTATCCATTGCTTCATTGACAAAACCCATCCCTTGCGGCAACAGCTGGTTAAACATTACCCTGCCCGAAGTAGTCTCTATAATTGCTCCATTAAGCTTCAGCTTAATCTTCTGATGCAGCGGCAGCTCTTTATCCAAAAAAGCAATAACTACTTCTTCAAAAGCGCTAAACACCCGTTCATAGGTACCTAGCCTTGGTTTTTCCTTAGTTAAATAATAACACCCCAAGACAATATCTTGGGAAGGCGTAGCCAAGGGCCTTCCGTTAGCCGGAGAAAAGATGTTGTTGGAAGAAAGCATGATTAAACGCGATTCCATTTGGGCTTCAATGGAAAGCGGAACATGCACAGCCATTTGGTCCCCGTCAAAATCGGCGTTAAAGGCCGCGCAGACTAACGGATGGATCTTGATGGCCTTACCTTCAATCAGAATAGGCTGGAAGGCCTGAATGCCTAAGCGGTGTAATGTCGGTGCTCGGTTCAGCAAAACCGGGTGGTCGCGAATTACTTCATCTAAGATATCCCAAACTTCTACCTTAGCCTTTTCCACCATCTTTTTGGCGCTTTTAATAGTGTGCACAAAACCGCGTTCTTTAAGTTTACGAATAATAAAAGGCTCAAATAACTCAAGGGCCATACTCTTAGGCAAACCGCATTGGTGCAGCTTCAGTTCCGGGCCCACCACAATTACTGAACGGCCTGAATAATCGACCCTTTTACCCAATAAGTTTTGGCGGAATCGGCCCTGTTTACCTTTGAGCATATCGCTTAAAGATTTCAGCGGCCGATTTCCTGGACCCAGGACCGGCCGTCCATGGCGGCCGTTATCCAACAAGGCGTCCACGGCCTCCTGAAGCATCCTTTTTTCGTTTCTGATAATTATCTCCGGGGCCTTTAATTCAATCAGCTTTTTTAACCGATTATTTCTATTAATCACTCGCCGATATAAATCATTTAAGTCGCTGGAAGCAAATCTTCCTCCATCCAGCGGCACCAGCGGTCTTAAATCCGGAGGGATCACCGGCAGTATGTCTAGAATCATCCATTCCGGCCGGTTGCCCGATTTCTTAAAAGCTTCCAAAATACGTAAGGTCTTGGAGGCCTTTTTCTGGCCAAACTCAGTCTTGGCATTAGCCATCTCTTTATTTAGCTTCACAATAGTAGCGTCTAAATCTATTTCCTTAAGCAGGTCGCTGATCGCCTCTGCCCCCATTTTAGCGCTGAAGCCTTCGGCGTATTTTTCCTGATGCGCTTGATATTCTTCATCGCTCAACAGCTGTTTCTTCTTCAAGGGCGCCGATCCTGGATTAACGACAATATATTCCTCATAATATAGCACCCGCTCTAAATCTCTTAAGCCAATATTTAAAATTGTGGCCATCCGGCTGGGCACAGCTTTAAAAAACCACACATGTGAAACCGGCGCTGCCAGTTCGATATGGCCCATGCGCACCCGGCGAACGTTGGAACGGGTTACCTCTACTCCGCAACGGTCACAGACGATGCCTTTAAATTTAATCCGTTTATATTTTCCGCAGGCACATTCCCAGTCCCGGGTAGGGCCAAATATTTTTTCACAGAACAAACCGTCTTTTTCCGGGCGGAAGGTGCGATAATTAATTGTCTCCGGCTTCCTGACTTCCCCTTTAGACCAGGAACGAATTACTTCTCCCGAAGCAATCTTTATAGAAATTGAATCAAAGCTATTGACGTCTTCAATCATTCCTTTTTCGCTCCTGGTTTTTTCTTACTTTTATCTTGGATCTGGTCTTTCTTTGTTTCCGCAATCACATTTAACCCCAAACCCTGCAATTCTTTAATTAATACATTCAGCGACTCCGGGGTCCCTGGCTGAAAACTATTTTCTCCCTTGACAATGGCTTCATATATGTGAGTCCGGCCAGTAACATCGTCACTTTTGACTGTCAGTAACTCCTGTAATGTATATGCGGCCCCATAGGCCTCCAAGGCCCAGACTTCCATTTCTCCGAAACGTTGCCCGCCAAACTGGGCCTTGCCACCCAAGGGCTGCTGAGTAACTAAAGAGTAAGGGCCGATTGAGCGTGAATGAATTTTGTCATCGACCAGATGAATCAACTTCATCATATAAATATAACCTACGGTTACCCTCTGGTCAAAAGACTCACCTGTCCAACCGTCGTAAAGTGCAGTTTTTCCGTCTTCGGGAAGTTGGGCCTTGTGCATCTGTTCTTTGATCTGTAGCTCTTGAGCTCCGTCAAATACCGGCGAGGAAATTTTTATACCTAGGGCCCGGGCAGCCCAGCCCAATTGAGTTTCCAATAACTGCCCAACATTCATTCTGGATGGAACCCCTAAAGGATTAAGCACCAAGTCTATTGCTGTTCCGTCTGGTAAAAAGGGCATATCCTCTTCCGGAAGAATCTTAGCAACTACACCTTTATTTCCGTGTCGGCCGGCAATCTTGTCTCCGGCAGCCAGCTTTCTTTTTGAGGCTACATAGGCTACGACCTTCTTCAGCACTCCTGGAGGCAGCTCATCGCCTCTTTTGATCTTATCGATCTCTCTTTCCTGCTCGTAAGCCAAAGTATTAGTCTGGTCATTAAAGAAATCCAGGGCCTGTTTAAGCTGTTCCTGACGGGCCGGATTGGCCAATTTTATTTTGGCAAATTCACCGGGCTTAATTTTTTCAATGTTACGCGTAGAAATCGCCTTGCCTGCTGCTACAATCTTTTTTCCGGTCTTTCCTTCGGTAATATCTTTTTCCACAACCTGACCGAGCAGAATTTTCTGCACTTTTTTCAGTTTATCCTTCTTAGCTTCCTTAATCTGCCCCTGGTAATAATCTTTGATTTCCTTAATCTGTTTAATTTCATTCTCTATCTCCTGCTTGGATTTACCACGCGCTTCCTTGCGCGAAAATACTTGCGTATCCACAACTATTCCTTCTATCCCCGGAGGAACGGTTAAAGAGGCATCGCGCACATTGCCGGCCTTTTCGCCAAAAATCGCGCGTAGCAGTTTTTCTTCGGGGGAAAGCTCGGTTTCGCTCTTTGGAGCGATTTTGCCCACCAAGATATCGCCTGCATGTACTTCGGCGCCGATCCTGATGATACCATTGGCATTAAGATTGTTTAAGGCCTCTTCCCCGACATTAGGAATATCGCGAGTAATCTCCTCATCTCCAAGCTTAGTATTTCTGGCCTCGATTTCAAACTCCTCAATATGAATGGAAGTATATAAATCCTCTCTGACCACCCGCTCGTTGATCAGGATGGCATCTTCAAAGTTGTATCCCCGCCAAGGCATAAAGGCTACTAAGATGTTGCGCCCCATCGCCAAATCCCCATCTTTAGTGGCGACACCGTCAGCGATAACCTGACCGGTCTTGACCTTTTCGCCTAGTTTTACGATTGGTCTTTGATTAATGCAGGTATTGGCATTACTGCGGGAAAATTTTTTCAAGCTGTACACATCATTGTCAATAACAATCTTATCAGATTGGACATGTTTAACGATACCGGATGATGCAGCAACGACTACTGCTCCGGAATCTTTAGCTACACGGGCTTCTAGGCCAGTCCCGATTAAAGGGGCTTCTGGCTGTAAAAGCGGCACGGCCTGCCGCTGCATATTTGAACCCATTAAAGCACGATTAGCATCGTCGTGTTCCAAAAAAGGAATTAAGGAAGCGGCAACGCTGACCAACTGACAAGGCGAGATATCCATATATTCTACTTTATTCCGGGGCATTTTAGGAAAATCGCTGCGATAACGGCAAGCTACCACCTTGTTCAGAAAGTGTCCTTTCTTATCTAAAGGTTCATTTGCCTGGGCAACTATTTTTTCCTCTTCCGCATCAGCCGATAAATATTCTATTTGATCTGTAACTCTGCCGTCAGTTACCTTTCTGTAAGGGGTTTCCAAAAAACCAAATTCATTTACCCGGGCATAAGTACTCAGCGAGGCAATTAATCCAATATTAGGGCCTTCGGGAGTTTCAATCGGACAAATTCTTCCGTAGTGGGAATAGTGCACATCGCGGACTTCAAAGCCGGCTCTTTCTCTGCTTAAGCCCCCCGGTCCTAAGGCGCTCAGTCTTCTTTTGTGGGTTAATTCGGCTAGGGGATTGGTTTGGTCCATAAATTGGGAAAGCTGACTGCGGGCAAAAAAGTCCTTAATCACTGTAGAAACTAGCTTAGAATTAATCAAACTGTGAGGAATCATATTCTCTAAATCATAGATTGCCATTCTGTCCCTGACGGTACGCTCCAGCCTCGCTAAACCAATACGAAACTGATTTTGTAAGAGTTCGGCAATGGTGCGCACTCGGCGGTTTCCTAAATGGTCAATATCATCAGCCTTGCCGCGTTTATTTTTTAATTCAATCAGGTTGCATATTGCGCTACAGATTGTTTCTAAATCCAACAGGCGCTCATCCAGTGAATGCTTCAGCTTAAGTTTCCGGTTTAAAATATGTCGTCCGACTCTGCCTAAATCATACCTTTTGGAGTCAAAGAATAGCCGCTCTATTAAAAAGGAGGCGGCCTCAGGAGTTGCCGGGTCTGCCGGCCTGAGTTTACGATAAATTTCAATGTAGGCTTCTTGCTTAGTATGGGTGCGGTCTTTGTTTAAGGTGTTGATGATCTCGGGAACCACGTTTTTTAAAAGATAAATCTTTTCAATTTTATTGTTTAGCAACTTCTTGTTTAACTGCTCATCGAGCTCTTCACCTAATTCAGCCAGGACACCTGCTGCCTCAGGGGCGTTAACTGGACGGGCCAGCTTGCGACCGATTAATTTATTTAAAACCCCCTTGCTGATTGAGTCAATCTTTTCTGTACCGCAAAATTTTTCCGCGATATTTTCGTTCTTCTCACAACCAAAGGCCTTGAGCAAAACAGTAGCCAATACTTTCTTTCTGCGGTCGATCACGGCATAGAGAATATCGTTAATATCAAATTCAAATTCAATCCAGGCTCCCCGATAAGGTATCATTCTTGCCGAGACCAACCTTTTTCCACTGGGATGCATAGTTTCTTCAAAAGAGATTCCGGGAGAACGGTGCAACTGGCTGACTACTACTCTTTCGTCCCCGTTGATAATAAAGGAACCGGTTTGAGTCATTAATGGCAGGTCGCCTAAATAAACTTCCTGCTCCTTAACTTCTGACTTTGATTTTAAACGTAAGGTAACCTTCAGCGGAGCGGCATAACTTACGCCTATCCTTAGGCACTCATTGATTTCGTATTTGGGCCTGGCTAAAGTATAATTCACAAATTCGAGCTTATAGGTCTGATCAGTACTTTCGATAGGGAAAACGCTCTTAAACACCTCTTGCAGCCCCGAATTTTGCCTGCGGTTTTTATGGCAATCAAGCTGCAAAAATCCGGCAAAGGCCTGGGTCTGAATATCCACTAAATTTGGCAAATCCAAAACCTGAGGCAATTTTCCAAAATTTATTCTCTCCGCCATTAATTAACTCCTTATTAAGCCTTGAGTTTTTTTAAGCTTTTTCCCTATTTTAACTCGACAGTTGCGCCGACTGCAGTCAATTTTTTCTTGATTTCTTCCGCTTCCTCTTTAGTGGCATCTTCTTTAATCGGCTTAGGCGCAGAGTCAACCAAGTCTTTGGCTTCTTTTAAGCCCAGGTTGGTAATGGCCCGGATCTCTTTAATCACCTGAATCTTATTGGCGCCGACTTTGGAGAGTTCCACCAAAAAGCTGCTTTTTTCTTCTTCGGCCGCAGCTGCGGCTTGACCTGCTTGAGCCCCGGCAACAGCAGCCATCACCGGCATACTGGCGGAAACGCCGAACTTCTCTTCCAAGGCCTTGACCAAATGAGATAATTCCAACACGCTCATCTGCTCTACTGTTTTGAGTAAGCCTTCGGCTTCCTGGGAAAGTTTTGTTTCCTGTTTTTCAACTTTTTCTTCCGTCATTTTTTCCTCCTTATTTTTTCTGCTCGCTTATTTTATTTAAAACCGCAACAAAGTTTCTGATTGTTGCGGATAAAACATTCGCCAAACCCTGAAGTGGTGCTTTCAATCCGCCGGCGAGTTGAGCCAGCAATACCTCTCTGGGAGGCACCAAGGCCAAACTTTTTACCGCCGGGCCATCCAAGACCTGTTGTTCAACATAGGCACCAATAATCTTAAAATTCTCGCTTTTTCCGGCAAATTCAACTAAGGCCTTAGACACAGAAATCGCATCGCGGCCACCCAGGGTCAAGGCGGAGAGCCCCTGAACTAGGTTCTTCAGCTCGGTCAACTCTAATTTTTGCAATACTCGCTTCAGAATGCTATTTTTAGCCACAAACAGTGAGGCGTCTATTTCTTTCAGGCTGCGCCGCAGCTGGTCCTGTTCTTGAACCGCTATGCCCTTAAATGAACTGATAAAAAGATACGGTAAGGCTTTCAGCCGATGTTCTATTTCACTGCCGATTAATTGTCTAAACTCGATTGTGGTGTTTTCCATTTATGTCCTACTATTTTTGGCCCAGGCGGCCTAAATCTAACCTAACGCCCGGCCCCATGGTCGTAGTTAACGTCATATTTTTAACAAACCGACCTTTTACTACGGATGGACGCGCCTGGGTAATCGCCTTAAAAAGATTGAGCGTATTTTCACAGATTTTTTCGTCGGAAAAAGATATTTTTCCCACGATCGCATGAATGTTAGCCGTTTTGTCTGCTTTAAATTGCACCTTGCCGCCTTTTAAATCTTTAACGATACGTTCGATATCCGGGCCGACAGTTCCGGCCTTGGGAGCGGGCATCATTCCGCGCGGCCCCAGCACCTTTCCCAGCTGAGCTACATCTTTCATCATTTCCGGCGTACTGGCAGAAGTGTCAAATTCCAACCAACCTTTTTTAATCTTTTCAATCAAATCAGATCCTCCGGCAAAATCCGCACCGGCCGATTTGGCTTTATCGATATCATCTCCCTTGCAAAATACAATTACCCGCACCGTCTTTCCGATTCCGTGCGGAAGGATAACTGAGCCTCTAACCGTCTGCTCTGATTGTTTTGGGTCGATATTTAAGTTGCAGGCTATTTCCACAGTCTGATCAAACTTAGGTTGAGGAACATTTTTTAAAATGGCTACGGCCTCTTCTAAGCTATACAGCTTATTTTTGTCAACTGCCTCAAGACACTTCTTTATTCTTTTGCTGAACTTGCTCATTTTTTTTCTGTTTCCGCTTTAGCTTGCGGCTTGGCCGGTTCTGGCTTAGCTTGAGCTACCGGTTGAGGGGCAGCTGCCTTCAAACTTTCCTGCTTAGCTAATTCTTCCTGGACTTGGGCTAATATTTCTTGCTTCTCTGCAGCGCTATCCACAACAACAATACCCATGCTTCTTGCCGTACCTGCGATAATCCGCATTGCCTTTTCTAGATCGGCGGTATTTAAATCCTGTAATTTTGTCTTGGCGATTTCTCCGATCTCCTGCATGGTAACTGCCCCGGACTTTTCTTTTCCGGCATGACCGCTGGCCTTAGCAATATTCGCTGCTCGTTTCAGCAGCATGCTGCCGGCCGGGGTTTTAATGATGAAAGTAAATTTACGATCTTCGTAGGCGGTAATTACTACCGGTAAAATCGTTCCCTCTCTACCTTTAGTTTTTTCGTTAAAGGCCTTGCAAAACTCCATAATATTTAGGCCGTGTTGACCCAAGGCCGGCCCAACCGGAGGCGCAGGGTTAGCCTGTCCTGCCGGACAATATAATTTGATAATCGCTTTTATTTTTTTCTTAGCCATCTGCTATATTTTCTCCACCTGCCAATATTCAAGTTCAACCGGTGTGGCCCGGCCAAAAATAGAAACAGTCACTTTTATTTTACCCTTATTGGGATTAACTTCTTCGACAATTCCGTTAAAATTTGTAAACGGCCCATCAATCACCCGAATGCCCTCTCCCTTTTCAAACACTACCTTAGGCGTCGGTTTTTCTTTTCTCTCTTCGGCCTGCCGCAGGATGGCCTTAATCTCTTTTTCTCTTAAAGCCTGGGGCCTGGCCCTGGCGCCGATAAAACCTGTTACTCCCGGAGTGCTTTTAATTAAATACCAAAGTTTATCGCTTAAGTCCATTTCAATTAATACGTACCCGGGGAAGAATTTGCGGAAACTAATCTTTTTCTTGCCGCCCTTAACTTCGGAGACTTTCTCGGTAGGAATCAAAATCTGAAAAATCTGATCCTGCAAAGATTTCTCCTGAATCAACTTTTCAATGTTCAGCTTAATCTTGTCTTCATACCCGGTCTGGGTATGGATGACGTACCACTTTTTCGCCATTTTCCTATCTGATTACAAAACTAACAGAGCGTGAAATCACAAAGTCTACAACCCCGATAAAGACTGTTAACAAGGCTACGGTAATGATCACAATCCAGGTGGAGCTAATTAGCTCTTTTCTGCTCGACCAAGAAACCTTTTTCATTTCCGCTTTGACTTCGCTGAAAAATTTAATTAGTTTGCCGAACATCCCCTTGCCTTCTAGAGCTAGTTGAAGCTATTGGCAGGCCTGGAGGGATTCGGCGCCCTCAGCCTCCTATTGTCGGCTTCGGGTCGGCCATCCGCTCGCTGACGCTGCGCACCACTTATGCCGAAGTATCGGCATGCCGAAGAACTTCTTATATGAAGATTCTCCCTTCGGCATCGTGGCGCTTGCTTTTCCTCGCTTCGCTCGGCGCTCGCTCCCTTCGAATCCCTCTGTTTCACCAAGCTATTGCTCTAATCCCCGCTAATCTTATTTACTAAACTTACAACCATTGGCAGGCCTGGAGGGATTCGAACCCCCAACACGCGGATTTGGAGTCCGCTGCTCTGCCAGTTGGAGCTACAGGCCTCTATTTAATTTCTTTGTGCGCTGTATGTTTGCGGCAGAACCTGCAAAATTTGCTTAATTCAATTCTTCCGGTTACGTTACGCTTATTCTTGGAGCTGCTATAATTTCGCCTTTGGCAGCTCGTACAGGCTAAGATAATCTGTTCTTGCATTTTTTTCTACGCTATAATCTCAGCAATCACCCCGGCACCTACGGTATGTCCGCCTTCGCGGATGGCAAAACGCAGGTTCTTCTCCATGGCAATCGGGGT
>JAFGCM010000085.1 GCA_016932635.1 Candidatus Omnitrophota bacterium | reverse complement strand
CCAGCGTACGCGTGTTAGGAGGGTTCACTCTGTTTTTAGGAATTATTTGTATTTTTGTCGGTCTGGAAAGGCTGGTCAAGACCTTTTTAACTGTTTTTCTTCCCCAGGAACAAAGTAAGGTGTTAGACTTGCTTTATCGCCGCAGGCAATTAGCCCAGGGGCCGAAGATTGTGGTGATCGGCGGCGGCACCGGGCTTTCTACCTTGCTCCATGGCTTAAAGGAATACACCAGCAACATTACTGCCATCGTTACAGTTGCCGATGACGGCGGAAGTTCGGGACGCCTGCGCGAGCAATTTGGCCTTTTGTCGCCCGGTGATATCCGTAATTGCCTGGTGGCCCTGGCCGATACGGAACCGTTGATGCGCAATCTGTTTCAATTTCGTTTTGACGGCAAGGCCGAACTCGAGGGACACAGTTTTGGCAATCTGTTTATTACTGCGATGACCAAGATCACCGGTGATTTTGAAAAAGCCGTTAAGGAATCAAGCAAGGTTTTAGCTATCCGCGGAGAAGTAATTCCTGCTACTTTGGACCAGGTAAATTTAATTGCCGAATATCAGGACGGAACTAAAATAGAAGGTGAAAGCAAAATCTCTCAGGAGAAAAAACCGATTAAAAGGATTTATTTAAATCGTAAAGATTGCGAGCCTACGCCAGAGGCCGTAAACGCAATTAAGCAGGCCGATATTGTTGTGATTGGACCGGGTTCGCTTTATACCAGCATTATTCCTAATTTGCTGATCGGAGGTATTACCAAGGCCATTTTAGAATCCAGGGCGCTGAAGGTTTATGTTTGCAATATCATGACCCAGAGCGGCGAAACCGATAACTATAAGGCCTCTGACCATGTTGAGGCCTTGGTGGCCCATGCCCGATCTAAACTTTTTGATTATTGTATCTTGAATCTCGCCCAGATACCGCTGGAGTTCGTGGAAAAATACAAACAGGAACAGGCCTATCCGGTTGTAGCTGATGTGGATAAAGTCAGGGAGATGGGTTTTTCGGTGGTGGAGGAAAATCTCTTAAGTGCTAAGGATTATCTGCGCCACGATGCCCAAAAAGTAGCCCGGATTATCGTAGATTTGCTGGAAAAAAATCAAAAGAATAATGAATCATAAACTGGTCAAAAAAAAATTAGTGGTCAGAAATAAATTGGGCCTGCATGCCCGTCCGGCAGCGCTGTTTGTGCAAATCGCCAACAAATATGATGCGGATATCTCGGTAAAAAAAGGCAGGCAGTTAGTGAACGGAAAATCGATTATGGGCATTATGATGTTGGCGGCTACCAGAGGCAGTAAAATCTGCATTATTGCCAAGGGCGATGATGCTCAAGAGGCAATAGCGGATCTAGAACGACTGATAGGAAGCGAAGGATAGGGAGTCGAAGGATGAAAAAACATTTTGTCTTAAAGGGAATTCCGGCAGCTCCGGGCTTGGCGATCGGCAAGGCCTTTGTCTTGGGCAGCGAAGAGCTGGAAGTAGAGAAGCGCAAGATCAGTGAGACGCTGATTCCTAAAGAGATTACGCGCTTTGAAGAGGCCTTAATCAAGACGCGGGAGGAAATTCTGGACATCCAGAAAAAGATTACTAAAGAGATGGGCATCCGTCATGCCCAGATTTTTAACGCTCATCTTTTGGTTTTAGAAGATCGAACCTTAATTGAAGGGGTAATCACCCGTTTAAAAAAAGAGAAACTATGTATTGAATTTATCTTCCTCGAAGTGTTAAAGAAATATATCAAGACCTTTTCGCACATTGACGACCCCTATTTGCGCGAGCGCTTAAGCGATATCGAGGATGTCGGCAAGCGTATTTTAAGGAATTTACGCGGCATCCGCAGAGAGGTCTTAAGTCAGCTGAAGGAAAAACTGATTATTGTAGCTTATGACATTTCTCCTTCGGATACTGCCTCAATGCATAAAGAAAAGGTGATGGGCTTTATTACCGATATCGGCGGTAAGACCTCACATACAGCGATTATGGCTAAGGCCTTGGAAATTCCGGCTGTAGTTGGCCTGGAGGAGGCCTTGGCCCGGGTGAAGACCGGCGATACCTTAATCGTTGACGGCACCAAGGGCGAGGTGCTGATTAATCCCGACCGCGCATCCTTAACTAAATACAGACAAAAGAGCGCTAAAATAATTCGTTCAGAAAAAGTCTTATTTAAATTAAGGGATTTACCTGCCGCGACCAAAGACGGACGCGAAGTTCAGTTGGCGGCCAATATCGAGCTTCCCGAGGAGCTGCCTTCGGTGATTGCCCACGGCGCCCGGGGAATAGGGCTTTACCGCACAGAATATTTTTACATGAATCGAACCGATACCCCCAGTGAAGATGAGCATTTCGCCGCCTATAAAAAGGTTTGTCAGCAGGTAAAACCTCACTCGGTTGTAATCCGTACCCTTGATTTGGGAGGAGATAAATTTTTATCACAGCTGGACATCCCTCAGGAGATGAACCCTTATCTGGGCTGGCGGGCAATCAGGTTTTGCCTGGCCCGGCCGGATATATTTAAGGTGCAGCTGCGCGCCATTTTACGGGCTTCTGCTTATGGCAATATTAAAATGATGTACCCGATGATTTCCGGGATAGAGGAGCTGGAGCAGGCTAATCAGATGTTAAAAGAAGTTAAAGAAGAGCTCAAAAAACGCAAAATCGCTTTTGATGAAAATATTGAAGTCGGGGCAATGATTGAGATACCCTCGGCTGCCTTAACCTGCGATATTTTGGCTAAACAGGCGAACTTCTTTAGTATCGGCACCAATGACTTAATTCAGTACTCCATTGCTGTAGATAGAGTCAATGAAAAAATCGCCTATTTATATGAACCTGCCCATCCGGCGGTACTACGTCTGATTAAAAACATTATCGATGCCGGACACCGGGAGCAGATCTGGGTAGGGATGTGCGGGGAGATGGCTTCAGAGCCGGCCTTTGCGCTGTTACTTTTGGGATTGGGGCTGGATGAGTTTAGCGTATCTCCGGCGGCTGTTCCGGCAATTAAGCGGGTGATTCGCTCGGTTACTATGAAGCAGGCCGAGAGTGTGGCGTTAGAGTCCCTGACACTGACTACGGGCAAAGAAGTGGAAGAGTTTAGTAAAACAAAACTAAAGGAGTTAGTTCTGGGCAATGAAGAAATTAGATGACCTGAAATTGATTGAGAGTAAAGACCGGTCCCGGATGCGCAATATTTTACAAAAACTCCCCCTCCAGTGCCAAGAGGCTTTTAGGTTGGGTAAGAATTTTTCTATTTCCCAGGAATACAGCCGGGTGAAAAACATTGTTTTTAGCGGCATGGGGGGCTCGGCTATCGGTGCAGACCTAATCAGCTTCTATTTAAGGAAAGAAATTAAGCTGCCTATTTATGTAAACAGAGATTATTCCTTACCCGCGTTCCTCAATCAGGATTCTTTAGCGATTTTGCTTAGTTATTCCGGAAACACCGAAGAGACCTTAAGTAGTTTTGAGCGGGCAGAAGCGGCCTCGGCTAAAATTCTGGTCATCTCATCGGGAGGGAAATTGGTAGAGCTAGCCAAAAAAAATAACCACCCTTATCTTGTGATTCCCGCAGGTTATCCGCCCCGCGGGGCCTTGGCCTTTCTTTTCTTCCCCAGCTTAGCTATTTTGTCCGGCTTAGGCTTTATTGAGGATAAACAGCGCGAGTTTCAGGAGACAATCACGCTTTTAGAAAAGATGCACGATAACTCTTTAGACCTTGGTGTCCCGGAGTCCGCTAATCCGGCTAAGAAATTGGCTGCGCGCTTATTCAATAAATTTGCGGTAATCTATGGCGCCTCGGAAAATTTGGCCGGCGTAGTGACCCGCTGGCGCGGGCAGCTCGCTGAAAACAGTAAAAGCCTTGCTTCCAGCCAGCTGCTACCGGAAATGAATCACAATGAAATAGTCGGCTGGCAGCATCCCGAAGAGTTATTGCAGCGCTTTGTGATTATTTTTTTGCGGGATGAGCAGGACCATCCGCAAGTGAAAAAAAGAATTGAGATCAGCAAAGAGATTTTACAAAAACAGGGTTTTGCCGTTGAAGAAATCCATGCGCAAGGCAAGGGACTTTTGGCCAGGGTATTTTCTTTGATTTATCTGGGTGATTACGTTAGTTTTTATTTAGCTATTTTGAACGGTGAAGACCCTACCCCGGTAAAACGGATCGATTATTTAAAACAACGCTTGAGAGATTATTAATATGCTGGCATTAATTTTAGCAGCCGGATACGCTACGCGGATGTATCCTCTGACGCTGAACAAGCCCAAGCCGTTATTGTCCATAGCAGGCAAACCGGCCATTGAGCATATTATTGAGCGGATTAGGGCAATTAAAGAAGTAGCGCGGATACTGGTAATCACCAATGCGAAGTTTTTTCAGCATTTCCAGGATTGGAAAAAAACCTTCTCTGAAGAGCTGCCGATTAAAATTCTCAATGACCAGAGTTTGTCGGAACAGGACCGCTTGGGCGCCGTAGGCGATATAGATTTTGTGCTCAAACAAGAAAAGGTTAGCCAGGATTTACTGGTGATTGCCGGAGATAACTTATTTCAAGGCGGCCTGCGGGAATTTATTGATTTTGCCCGGAACAAGGCCCCGGCATCCTCGATCGGACTGCACAAACTGAACAACCTGAAACAGGTAAAGAAGTATAGCCAGGTGCGCCTGGATGCTGAACAGCGGATAATAGAATTTGAAGAAAAACCCCAAAGACCCAGCTCTACTTTAGTGGCCAAGTGTATATATTTTTTTCCGGCGGAAAAATTACATTTAATCGCTGAATATATCAAGACCGGTGGCTCGACTGATCAACCAGGGCACTATATCAGTTGGCTGTATCGTCAAGATAAGGTGTTTGGCTTTATTTTTAGCGGCAGGTGGTATGATATTGGAGATGCTCAAACTTACCAGAAGGCAAGCGATGAGTTTGGGTTAGAATAGAAAGGAGAGGGAAGTGACAAAAGAGAAACGCATATTAACATCAGAGTCGGTAACCGAAGGACATCCGGATAAGGTCTGCGATCAAATTTCAGACGGCGTCTTGGATGAGGTTTTAAAACATGATCCGCATGGGCGGGTAGCCTGCGAGACCTTTGTCAGTATGGGTCTGGTAATTGTAGGTGGAGAAATTACTACTGATGCCTATGTGGATATTCATAAATTAGTGCGCCGCACGATCAAAGATATTGGTTATACCAGCGCCCATTACGGATTTGATTATGAAAGCTGCGCTATCTTAAATGCCATCCATACACAATCTCCGGATATCGCTCAAGGAGTAAATCGCGGCGGTGCCGGAGATCAGGGTCTGATGGTAGGTTACGCTTGTAACGAAACGGAAGAACTGATGCCGTTACCGATTATCCTGGCCCATAAGTTGGCCCGGCGTTTAGCCGAAGTGCGCAAAAAGGAAATCTTAAAATTTTTAGGTCCGGATGGAAAGTCCCAGGTCAGTGTCGAGTATCGTAATGGCCGGCCCAAGAGAGTGGACAGCGTAGTCATTGCCTGTCAGCACACTGCCGATATTTTAGATGCCTCCGGGCAACGAATCACCAAAAAGGCGCGCCGGAAAATCATCAAAACGGTAGTCGAGCCGGTGTTAGAAAAATGGATAGACAAAGATACGAAGTTTTACGTCAACGAAACGGGTAAATTTACAATCGGTGGCCCGCAGTCGGATACGGGAATGACCGGAAGAAAAATTGTCGTAGATACCTATGGCGGTATGGTCTCGCACGGCGGAGGGGCCTTTAGCGGAAAAGACCCCAGCAAAGTGGACCGTTCAGCCTGTTATATGGCTAGGTACATCGCCAAAAACATTGTCGCCGCAAATTTAGCCCAGAAGTGTTTGGTGCAGCTCGCCTATGTCATCGGCCGGGCCGATCCTCTGGCTGTGTATGTTGATACTTTTGGCACGGCTAAAGCTTCGGAAGATAAATTAGCGCATTTGGTGAGAAAACATTTTGCCCTTACTCCCCGGGGAATAATTGAAATGTTGGATTTACTTAAGCCCATTTATCAAAAGACCGCGAGCTACGGGCATTTTGGCAGAAATGAGGAGCATTTTACCTGGGAGAAAACTGATCAGGTTTCTGCTCTGAAGCGATTGAAATAGTCTACCCCATACTTACGCGTGGGGAATGTAGAACTGACGTAGAAAGGAGATATGTTGGATTACCATATAAAAAATATAAAACTGGCAAAAAAAGGTAAATTACGCATTGAGTGGGCGGGTGAGGATATGCCGGTGCTAAATCTAATCCGAGAGAGATTTGCCAAAGAAAAATCCTTAGCCAATATCCGCGTCGCTTGCTGCTTGCATGTTACTTCAGAAACTGCCAACCTTGCACTTGCGCTTAAGGCCGGCGGGGCAAGGGTAGCTCTTTGTGCTTCCAATCCTTTAAGTACACAAGATGACGTTGCCGCCTCATTGGTAAAAGATTATGGGATTTCTGTATTTGCTATAAACGGTGAAGACAATAAGACTTATTACAGCCATATCAATAAGGTGCTGGATATCCAGCCTCAGATTACCATGGACGACGGGGCGGACTTGGTGTCTACTGTTCATCAGAAAAGAAAAGACTTAGTGAAAAATATTTTTGCCGGCACCGAAGAGACCACCACTGGTGTAATCCGTCTGCGCAGTCTTGAACGCGACAATCTTTTGTTATTTCCGATGATTGCGGTCAATGACGCCGATACTAAGCACTTATTTGATAACCGCTACGGCACCGGGCAATCGACAGTGGACGGGATAATTCGCGCCACTAATAAATTAATCTGCGGAACCAATTTTGTAGTTTGCGGTTATGGGTGGTGCGGTCGAGGGGTAGCAATGCGTGCTCAAGGAATGGGCGCCAATGTAATTATCTGCGAAGTCGATCCGCTGCGTGCGCTGGAGGCAGTGATGGACGGCTATCGGGTGTTACCTTTAGCGCAAGCTGTAAGATGCGGCGACATCTTTGTTACTGTTACGGGAGACACCAGCGTAATCAGGAAAGAACATTTCCTGTTAATGAAAAACGGGGCGCTACTGGCCAATTCCGGGCATTTTAATGTGGAGATAGATCTGGTAGCTTTGCGTAAGTTAGCCAAGGGCAAAAGACGCATCCGCGATTTTGTGGAGGAATATACCTTGAGAAATAATAAGCGGATTAATGTCTTGGGTGAAGGAAGGCTTATTAACCTGGTGGCGGCCGAGGGACATCCGGCTTCAGTAATGGATATGAGCTTTGCCAATCAGGCGCTTTCCTGCGAATTTGTTAAGCAGCAAGCCCAGACCTTGGAAAGAAAGGTTTATCGCGTTCCTAAAAAAATAGACCAGGAGATCGCCCGTCTTAAATTAAAGGCACTGGGCGTCAAGATCGACCGCTTAACGCCTGAACAAAAAAATTATTTATCATCCTGGGAACTAGGGACATAAATAAGTTCACAGTTCACAGTTGACAGCGGACAGAGGAGGAGATTGCAGATGAAATTAATCTGGATGCGTCTATTCTTTTTGATCGTTTGCGGCTTGGTTGGCTTTCAGCTGGGCGACGCCTATGGCACTACCAGTGGTCAGCAATTTGGCTGGATCGGTTTAGGAGTAGCGGTTCTGGGCGCATTGGTTGTGATTATTTTAGAGATTTTAATGCGCCGGGTTTCTGTTTCCGGGCTTTCGGCTGCTGTCTTTGGCCTGATTTTTGGTTTAATTATGGCGGTGCTGTTGTCTTTTGCCTTAAATATGGTGCCGATGACCGAATCTGTGCGCTCTTCGCTGCGGGTAATTTTGATGCTGATTTTCTGCTATTTGGGAATGGTCATTGCCATGCGCGGGAAGGATGAATTCCATTTAATTATTCCTTATGTGCGGCTCACCAGGCAAGATATGGGTTCAGAATTAATCGTTTTAGACACCAGCGTAATTATTGACGGCAGGATTTTAGACATCAGCCAGACCAAATTTGTCGAAGGCAGATTTATTATTCCCCGGTTCGTCTTGAAGGAGTTGCAGCAAATTGCCGACTCCAAAGACAGCTTAAGAAGGAACCGCGGAAGACGGGGCCTGGAGGTGTTAGGCAAGATTCAGAAGAACCCGCACATCGATGTGCGGGTTCATGAGGAGGATTTTCCGGAGATACCCGATGTGGATGCCAAACTGATTAAGCTGGCGAAAATTGTCAACGCCAAGGTGTTTACCAATGATTTTAATTTAAGCAAGGTAGCCGAGCTGCAAGGCGTGAAAGTTTTAAATATTAATGAACTGGCCAATGCCTTAAAGCCCATTGTTTTACCTGGCGAGATAATGGAGCTGAAAGTGGTGAAAGAAGGTAAAGAATATAATCAGGGAGTGGCCTATCTCGACGATGGGACAATGGTTGTTGTGGAAAACGGCAGAAATTTAATCGGCCAGACCATTCAGGCGGTGGTCACCAGCGTTTTGCAGACGACAGCCGGCAGGATGATTTTTACCAAGCCCGAAGGTAACCAAAAACGTCGTTAATCAAAACACTTGCCAAGAAAAATGCTGCGCATAGGGATAGGATATGACCTGCACCGCCTTGTGAAAAGGCGTAAGCTCGTTTTAGGGGGAGCGAGGATCCCTTTCGCCAAGGGCCTGTTTGGACATTCAGACGCCGATGTTTTGCTGCACGCAATTTGCGATGCGCTTTTAGGCGCAGCAGCGCAAGGGGATTTAGGCGAGCATTTTCCTGATACGGATTTAAAGTATAAGAATATCTCCAGCATAAAATTACTGCAAAAAGTTGTTCACCTTCTTAAACAGCTCAAATATTCCATCCGCAATATCGACAGCATCGTGGTTGCAGAAGAGCCTCGGCTTGCGCCCTTTAAAAAAAAGATCTCCCAGAGCATCGCTAAAATCTTAGCGCTTTCGCCTAAACAGGTGAGCGTCAAGGCTACTACCACCGAAGGCCTCGGACCGATTGGCCGGGGTGAGGCGATTTCCGCCCATGCTGTTGTTTTAATTGAAAAGCGCAAATGAAAATATACAATTCGCTAAGCAGAAAAAAAGAGATTTTTAAGCCGCTTAAACAAGGTCAGGTCAAGATGTATGTCTGCGGCCCTACTGTCTATGACGATGCACACCTGGGACATGCCCGTTCTGCTTATATATTTGAAGTAGTCAGGACTTATTTGGAATATCGAGGTTATCGAGTTAAATTTGTTAAGAACATTACCGATGTTGACGATAAAATCATTGCCCGGGCTAAGCAGGAATTGCCAGGAGAACAGATAAATCAGGCGGTAAAAAAGATAGCAGAAAAATATACCAAAAGCTATTATACAGATATGGATGCCTTGGGAATTCGCCGAGCGACTGTTGCCCCTTTTGCCACGAAACATATTAACCCGATGCAGGAATACATCTTAAAGCTTATCCAGAAAGGATTTGCTTACGAATCGGTTGGCAGCGTTTATTTTGAAGTGCGGCGTTTCCAGGATTATGGCCAGCTTTCAGGTCAGAATCTTGAGGAAATGGTTACTCACGCAAGAATTGAAAAAGATGAGAAAAAAAAAGATGCCTTGGATTTTGCCCTCTGGAAAAAGGCAAAGGAGAATGAGCCTTTTTGGGAGAGCCCCTGGGGTGGGGGTCGGCCTGGATGGCATATTGAGTGCTCGGTAATGGCAAGTATTTATTTAGGTGAAGTATTTGACATTCATGCTGGTGGGCAGGATTTAATCTTTCCTCATCACGAAAATGAAATAGCCCAAGCCTGCTGTTATAGCGGTAAAGGCTTTGCCAAGATATGGATGCATAATGGTCTGCTGACTATCAATGGCCAAAAGATGGCTAAGTCGCTGGGCAATTTTGTTTCGATTCAAGATTTTCTCAAGGGAAACATTGCCGATGTGCTGAAACTTTTCTTTTTGTCTGGACATTACTCCAGCCCCCTAGATTTTAACCAAGACAGGATTGCCGAGGCCAAAAAGGTTTATCAGCGCTTTCAGATTTTTTATGACAAACTAAATAAAAAGTCTGCGAAGCGGCGCGCTGCTCGCCAGGTTAAATTGCCTGCGGACATACTTAAATTTAAAAAGCGTTTTCAAGAGGCGATGGACGATGACTTTAATACTCCGCAGGTTTTAGCGGCAATGTTTGATTTAATAAATTATTGCAATAAATTGTTGGTTGATTATCAAGAAAAGAAACTTTCTGCGTTGCGCGCTGCCCAAGATATACTTACGGATTTTAGTCAAATATTCGGTATTAATTTTGCGCAAGTTGCTAAAAAAGCGGCGTCTAAAACGAAGATAGAAAAACTAATAAAAACTCGCCAGGATTTGCGCAAAAAAGGCGACTTTGTCCAAGCCGATCAGATTAGAAAAGACTTAGAAGTCCAAGGGATAATTTTAGAAGATAGCAAAGAAGGCACTACATGGCGCAGAAAAATTTGAAAAAAGGCTTACTTATTACTTTTGAAGGTCCGGAAGGTAGCGGCAAAACCACACACGTGCGCTTGCTTTGTGAATATCTGCGCAAGAAAGCCTTTAAAGTCCTTTTGTTGCGTGAGCCCGGAGGGACGCTGATCGGTGAAAAAATTCGCCGGATTCTCCTTGAGCCTAAAAATAAAAAGATGAATGCGGTGTGTGAGATGTTGCTTTATCAGGCCGCCCGGGCACAACTAGTCCGGGAAAAAGTGTTAGCGGCCTTAGAGCAAAAAAAAGTAGTCATCTTAGACCGTTTCCTGGATGCTACCATTAGCTATCAAGGCTACGGCTTGGGAATGGATATCGCGGCCATTAAACAAATCGGAAAATTAGCCACCTCTGACCTTGAGCCTGACTTGACCATTCTTTTAGATATCAGCGCAAAAGAGGGCTTGCGCAAGTTGGGGCGCCTGGACCGTATCGAGAAAAGACCTTTAAGTTTTCATCGCCGGGTGAGAAGAGGCTACTTGCAGCTGGCCCGAGAAAATCCGCGTCGGATCAAGGTGGTGCCGTTGTCCAAAGACATCGCCCGCACCCAAAGCGCGATTAGAAAGATTGTGGATAAAAAATGGCGTTTCAGGATATAAAGGGACAAGATCGGGCGATTGAGTTTTTTCGCAGCGCTGTCAATAATGATAAGCTGGCCCATGCATATTTATTTTCCGGTGCCCCGGGTTTAGGCAAGACTTTGCTGGCTCGCAACTTGGCTAAATTTTTGAATTGCGAAAGCCCCCTCAAAAATAAAAAGCTGACTGTAGATTGTTGCGAGCAGTGCAGCAGTTGCCGCAAGATCAGCGAATTTAGCCATCCGGATGTGCACTGGATTGAGGGAAAAGGTAAATCCCAAAAAATTTCTATTGATGAGATGCGTCTGGCGCAAAAGGAGATTTCTTTAAAAAGCTATGCCGGAAAATATAAAATTTTTATTATCCAGCAAGCGCATAATATGACCCAGGAGGCGGCCAACAGCCTGTTAAAGACCCTGGAGGAGCCTCCCAGCGCAAGTCTGATGATCTTGACCTCCAGTAATATCAGCGGGCTTTTGCCGACTATAATTTCCCGCTGCCAGCTGGTTAAATTTTTCCCCCTGCATCCCGAAGGGCTGAAACAGATTCTTACGGCTGACTATGGCTTGACGCCTTCCGATGCGCATTTTTTATCGGCGCAAGCCCAGGGCAGGCTGGGAGAGGCCTTAGATCTAAAAGATCAGGACGTGCTTAGCAAAAAAAACCGGCTGTTTGAGCGGATTAGTCAATATGATAGCCGCACTACATCCAGCGATATCTTCAGTGTCAAAGATAAAAAAGAACTCGCTGCGCAACTTAAACTGCTTTTGCATTGGTTTCGGGATATTTTGGTGTTTAAGGCCGGACTTTCAACAGCTAAAATTATTAATCTGGATATGCTGAACAGAATAAAAACCCAGGCCGCTATTTTAAGCTTTCAGGAGATCGAGCAAATTATTAATAAAATTATTGCAGCCCACCGGCTGATTGAGCAAAACGTTAATCCTAAAATTGCACTTGAGGTAATGTTATTGGCGGTGACAAAATGCAAGAAGTAGTCTTAGTCAGGATCAGAGAAGGGGAAACCATTGCTTATTTTAGCATTAAGGATTTATCTGCCGAGGCAGGTATTCAACCTGTGGGACAGCCGGCCGCTCAATCGGCCGAGCTAGCGAAAGTCAAGGCGGGAGATTATGTGATTATCGAGGCCGACCGAGGCAAGGAATACGGACAGGTTATTTCTGAAGCCGAGCTCGTTCCGGAATCAGAGATCGAGGCGCCTTTGCGTAAAGTGATTAGAGCAGCCAGCCGGGATGACCTGCGCCAGATTCAGGAGAATAAAAAGCAGACCAAAGAGGCTATCGAGACCTGCACCCAGAAAATCACCGAGCACAAATTGGAAATGAAGCTGGTGGACGCAGAGTTCTCTTTTGACCGGAGCAAATTCATTTTCTATTTTACCGCTGAAGGCCGAGTTGACTTCCGGGAGTTAGTTAAGGACCTGGCCCGCCAATTTAAGGCCCGGATTGAACTGCGGCAAATCGGCGTGCGTGATGAGGCCAGGTTATTCGGCGGTTACGGTTCCTGCGGACGGATGCTTTGCTGTAAAAGTTTCTTAAAAGACTTTGAGCCGGTAACGGTGCGCATGGCTAAGGATCAGAACCTGCCTTTAAATCCGGCCAAGATTTCCGGGGTTTGCGGAAGACTGATGTGCTGCCTGGGCTACGAATATCAGGTGTATAAAGAGTTGCTTAAGGACTTGCCCAAACCAGGAGAGATAGTCAATACCAAAGAGGGAAAGGCTAAGGTCATCAGCGTCAACCCGTTAAAACGCAAAGTAATCGTTGAAGTCGGTGAAGAGCCAAGGCAAATCGAAATCTTCTATCCTGTGAAATGACGAAGAAAAAATTTTATATCACCACACCGCTGTATTATGTGAATGCGCAGCCGCATATCGGGCATTCCTATACTAATATCGCTTGTGATTGTATTGCCCGATATAAGAGGCTAAAGGGTTACCATGTCTTTTTCTTAACCGGCACCGATGAGCACGGGCAGAAGGTGGCGCAGGCAGCCGAGCAGGCAAATTTAACTCCCCAAAAATTCGCCGACCAAATTGTCCCCCGGTTTATTCAACTCTGGAAGAAATTAAACATCTCCTACGACGACTTTATCCGGACCACAGAATCCCGACATTGCCGGGCCGTAGCAGAGGTGCTTAAGTTATTATTCAAGAGAGGGGATCTTTATTTAGGAAAATACACAGGCTGGTATTGCACGCCGTGTGAGACCTTTTGGTCTTTTCTGCAGGCCAAGGATAACCTTTGTCCGGATTGCCGGCGTGCAGTTGAAAAAATTTCGGAAGAGAATTATTTTTTTAAGATGTCCAAGTATCAGGACTGGCTGATTGGGTATATCAAGTCGCATCCCGAGTTTCTTCTGCCTGGTTCGCGGCAAAAAGAGATTTTAAGCTTTTTAGAAAATCCCTTATCTGATTTATGCATCTCGCGCCCAAAGTCCAGACTTTCCTGGGGCATACCACTTCCTTTTAGCCAAGAACATATTTTATATGTTTGGGTGGATGCCTTGCTCAACTATATCAGCGCTGCCGGCTTTTCATCCGAGGAACAGAGGTTTAAACACCTTTGGCCGGCGGATCTGCAGATCATCGGAAAAGATATCTTAAGGCATCACGCAGTTTATTGGCCGATTATCCTGCACGCCTTGGAGCAAGAACTACCCGCAACTATTTTTGCTCACGGCTGGTGGAAGTTGATGGATGTGAAGATCTCCAAGTCCAGAGGCAATATCGTTGACCCGGAAGAAGTCATCGCCGCTTACGGCACAGATGCCTTTCGCTACTTTTTATTGAGAGAGGTCCCGTTCGGATTAGACGGCAGTT
>JAFGCM010000008.1 GCA_016932635.1 Candidatus Omnitrophota bacterium | reverse complement strand
ATCTCGACGCGGTGGAATAAATCCAGCAGTCCCTTTTGCTGCAATTGCCTATTCAGCGGCTTGCTCATTTTAAGAATTGTTTGAACGCTCCGGGCGCAAAATTGCGCCTGCTCATTTTTTGTATTATCTTCGCAGGGCTCCTCTAATTTGTAATCAAGATATTCCAAGGTTAAATCAGCCAGGGTAAATTTGCCTTTTGAGGGATCAAGCAAATAGGCGGCAATCATGGTATCAAAATCCAACCCTTGAAGATTAATGCCCTGATTGGATAAAACAACCTTGATATATTTTAAGTCGTGCCCGATTTTTTTAATCGCTTTGTTCTCTAATAAGGCCTTAAAGTTAGCCGGTAGAGTCTGCTCTAAAGAAAAATAAACGGACTCTTCTTCTCTCAGACTTAAAGCCAGGCCAAAGGGACAAAAATATAAAGCTACACTGCTGCCGGCCTTGATCTCATCCAGGGCTCTTTCGGCCCGATCGCGTTCGGTAATTAACTGAACAGCCGGTGCGCTCTTATTCTCGGGTATTACTTCTTTAAGCAAAGTCTTAAATTCAAACTCCTTAAATAACTCATACAGGCGTTGTTTATCTGGCGGCACAACCTGCATCTGCTCAAGCAGCTCTTGAGGATTTTTACGCGCAAGTTGCGCCACATCAGCGTCTAAGGTTACCAATTCCTTGCTCAACCGGGCGGTTTCAGAAAACTGCTTTATTTTTTGGCCCTTAGTCTTATTTGTGATTTGATCGGCATTCTTTAAAACATCCTCTAAGGCGCCGAAGCGTTTAATCAACTCAATTGCCCCGGCCTCGCCTACTCCGGGAATTCCGGGAACGTTGTCGCTGGCATCTCCGCAAAGGGCCATCACCTCAACCAGCTTTTCCGGAGCGACCCCATATCTTTTTTTGACCCAGCCGGCATCGATCACCAGATTATCCTGCTGTGGATTAAGCACCTTAACATCATCGTTTACTATTTGTAACATATCTTTATCTGCGCTTAGTATTAAAATCTCAAGCTCTTTACTGGATAATCGCTTAGCCAGCGTAGCGATCACATCATCGGCCTCGAAACCCTCCTGTTCAAAGATGGGAATATGATAAGCCTGGACAACTGTCCTGATCGCAGACAGCTGGCTCTTTAAATCATCAGGCATGGGTTTACGCTGGATCTTATATTCACTAAATTTTTTGTGCCTGAAGGTCGGGGCCTTCAGGTCAAAGACCACCGCTAAATAATCCGGCTTGCGCTGATTAAGCAGCTTATTCAACATAGTGACAAAACCATAAATTGCATTGGTCGCAATACCTTTGGAGTTAGAAAGCTGGCGGATGGCATAAAAAGCACGATAGCAAAAAGAATTGCCGTCAATAAGTAAAACTTTCTTTTTCATTAGGAATTAGTATTTGAGGGGCTGATTATTATTGATGAGGTAAGGCATCGATCATCTTCTGGAAGTATTCTTGCGCTCCCGGATAGTCTCCTTCCTGATAAGCCTGCATCCCTTGCATATAATACTCTTGAATTTTCTCTTCCTTAGTCTGGTATCGGTTTCTACCTAAAAGCTTATCCAGCGCGCCTTCTTCCTTCTCTTGAGTTATCTGTTGGTTTAATTCTTGGGCTTGCACTTGTTGCAACTGTTCCGGGTCGTATTGTTTTAATTTGGCCTGGGCCTTGATCCGGCCGGGTTCAGCCGGATGCCCTAAGGACAACCTCTTTTTCCAGTGAAATATCGCCTGCTTAATCTGGCCGCGGCGCTCATAAAGCAGACCCAGATTATAATGAGCTGCTGCGTAATTAGGGTTAATCTCTAATGCTTGTTGATAACACTGTTCTGCTTGAGATAACAGGCCCTGCTGTTCATAGCAAATCGCCAGCCCATTATAGGCCGCCAGGCAATGCTTATCGATGCCGATAGTCTTCTGATAACAAACAATCGCCTGCTCGATTTTTCCTTCGCCCTGAAAGCGGTTTGCCCGAACCAGATACTCTTCAGCCTGTTCAATTAAATTGGCCTGGCAGAGATGGTTGCTTAAGAAACCGCTGATGACTATGAGCAGAAACACGCTCAGTAGGAACTTTATGGAAGGAATTATCTTCATTTATCGTGCCCTAACATACCATAAAATATAGAGTTAGTCAAGGAAAATCTGCGGCTAGAAATTTCAAAACGCTAAAAGTAAAGCTGCCAGGCTAAAAAAAAGTATAGTATAGCCCAATTTTACTTTTCCGATATGCCTGCCTTCAAACCGGGAAAATCTTTCCGAAGTGGCTCCGGCATAAGCCAAAACAAATATCCCCACTAAAGGCAGAATAAACAGTAGATTATACAAAACCAGATATCCGAAAGCATGCATCCGTAACTGAGGAATCTTCAATACAAACGCAACAGTGGGAAAATATACCTGTCCGGTGCAGGCCGATTCCAAGAGGGCAATAATAATCCCGTTTATAAAAGCAGTAATCACTAAAAAAATTAGACTGGAGCGCTTATCTGCTAATGCCCGCAGGCGATCATGCCAGCGGAGGCTACAGCCTTGAGCTTGGCCTGTTCTTTTATATTTGATGTAGTCGATCAGGCTATAAATACCTAAGCCCAACGCCAAAAGCGCAATGCCGTAATAAAGGATTTGCGAAAAAAACGAAAATATCTGCAGTTTTTTCAAAACCTGAAACATGCCTAAGCCTAAGGCTAAATAAGTTAAAAAAACAGCTAAAATAAAGCTGCTGCCAATATAGATAATCTGATTCTTGCGGTAATTATTTAGAACGAGAAAAGATACAAAAAACACCATGGCCGCAAAGGCGCAAGGATTAACCCCGTCGGCTAACCCGGCAAAGGCTACCACGCCCGGACTGAAACTCTGGAACCGCTCCAGAATCAGATTTAATCCACCAGCAGTATTGGGCTTAACCGGGAGCAACCCTTCGCCTTGCAACAAAAGCTGAATACTGTTTTCTAACTGCTTTCTGATTGCCTGCTCACCCTCTAAAGCCTGATTGGGTAGAAAAATCTCCGGTAAGTCGCCTCTGGTAATTCCAAATTGTTTTTCTTTACTCAAGAGTAACTGCAGTTCATTATTACTGGCAATATCATGGTAATTAATAACTATTTTATCCGCGAACTTAAGTTTAAGCTGGGGCAGATATTCCCGCATAATCTCATCACAACTGCGGCAGCCGGGCGAAAAGAAAAAATCTATCGCGATTGGCTTGGGGCTTTCTTTTTCCGCAGCTGATAACCTGAAGGCAAATAAGGAAGCTATGCTTAGGACAAAAATAAAAAATATTTTTTTACGCAATGTTATCAATCTACCTATCTTTCTTTTAACCGGCGGGAAAAATAACCGCCGGTTAAGCCATCAATGTTGGCGGTTAACTCCTCCAGTCTTAGCGTCTGGTTCAATTTTTCCTGCGTTGTTTGCGCAGGAGTCAAGATCAACTCCGTTTGCAATTTGCGCCGCTCATAATATAGTCTGGTCACCTCGCTGATGATATCCTCGCGTAGTTGCACGGCCAAACGGGCATTGCTGTCAATCAGCCGGACTTGCTCGCTAAATACCAGGTCGCCTAAATTCCAGCTTAGCGAAGCATCCCACTCAACTATATCTTTTCCTTTTCGTAAAAAGTCATCGTTGACTATTGTTGTAGAACCGCCCTCCCAGTGATATACATCAGTGACATTTCTATCCGCTCCTACGCTAAATGTAGGCAGCAATGCCTTCAAGCGGGCATCCCGGCGCAAGGCCTTAATATTATCGGGATGGATTACCTCGCCGTATCTTAAGGCCGCTTCCTGCACCTGTTGAATAGTTGGCTCACTAAGAAAAAACTCCTGAATAATTTGCTCACAATCTGTTTGCGCTTTCTTGTTTTGTTCTGGGACAATTTCTGATTTGCTCAGCTTAAACAGACCTTGATCTGTCCCCGCCCAAAACAGTTGACCCTGTTTATTTAAGGCCAGGCTGTGCGCAGTTTGAGCTGTCATTCCCTGATAAAGCTCGCTCCAGCCGTTTTGGCCAAAGGAAAATTTAAAGACACCTTTTGGCGTGGCCGCATACAAGGCCTTACCTTTGTCACCCAACACTATAAAATTAATTTGCTCATCGCTTAGGCCGGCTTTAGCCAGTCTCTCCCAGGACTCACCCGCTTCATCCGTAACAAACACCCCTTTGCCTGTACCAATAAAAATTCTTTTGGGATAATGCCTGTCGATGGCAATACAGTTAATTAAGTTTTGGTCTTCGTTATCTCGGGACTGTTCTGCGTCGTCTTCTAGCCCTTGATCATTGTTGTCAGTGCGCCTTGAGCTCGTAACATAAATCCTCTTCCAGGTCTGGGCTTGATCAATCGTTTTAAACAGGCCGTAGGAATTGGCTAGATACAAAATTTGAGAATTTAAGGGGTGCACGGCCAGGGAGCTGACCTTGGCGCGCGGCAGGCCGCCTTTACTTTTCTGCCAAGTTATACCCTGATCGGATGAAGTATATACGGCCTCTTCTGTTCCGATATAAATTTTCTTTTGTTCGCGGCAGTCTAAGGCAATCCAGGTAACGCTACTGGCTGTTTGGTTGACTAACCTAAATATTTGCCGCCAAGCCTGACCTTGATCTTTGGTGACAAAAAGACCTTGCGTCGTGGCTAAATAAATCAGCTTGGGGTCGAATAAGTCGAAGCTGACAAAGTTACACTCTTTTTCTTGAGCGGCAAAAGAAAAAATTTCCTGCCAAAAATTTCCCCGATCCCGTGATAAATATAAAGTCTTTTTTGCCGCTGCGCAAATTAAATTGTCATTCTGGGAAAAGACAGAGATAGAACGAATATCCGCATCGCGCATTCCCGAACTTTGCAATTGCCAAACCATGGCAACCGCTAAAGCCCTCAATAATACCTTGGGCTGGCTGAACATAATTGACGACAATTATGGTTCCTGATCGATCTTTACTCTTCCGGTAGTATTGGAGACGTTAACCCGCCTGAAATCTCCCTTTTTATCGGATAACCAGACGGAGCCTGAATTTGCGGTTAGGCCGCCGGTCGTAGAGAAAGTAGCTTTGTCCTCGCTAAAATTGGTGGGCGCCTCGGGGTCGCTGGGACGGTAAAATCGGATCGTTTTGGGTAAATAATACTTTTTATTGACCGCGGTTTGGCTGGCATCAGCTATATAATAAGAATGAGGAAATTCGGAATAATCAAAAACCACCGAGTAATTCGCCCGTTGGTTAATCGCCAAACTGCGCGCTGTATTTAAAATCGCCGTTACATCCTTGGCTGCTGTCTTTAGTTTCGCCCCTTTAGAAAAAGAAGCAAAAAACGGAATACTCACACCCAAGAGTAAAATTATTACTCCCAGGACCACCAGCATCTCCATCAAAGTGAAGGCTTTTCTACCAGTTATTGACATCATCTCCTGCGCCCTGTTCATCCTGGCCGTTCAAGCCGTAAGAATAGATATCGTAGGAAGATAGATTATGCGTCCCCGGATTGATATAGACATAGGGATTGCCCCAGGGGTCAACGAATTCTCCGTCTACCAAATCTTGCTCCCTCAGCTTCATATAAGGCCCGTCCCAATCCGGATCGGGATTACTTGTATCGCTTAAGGCCTGGACTAAATTTTCATTTCCTGCATCCGGATATTCGCCGATATCCATATCGTACATATCAATGGCTGCCTCCAAGGCGGCAATGGTAGCCTGGGCTTTAGTTACTGCCCCGCGCTTTCTGGCCATTTGCGCACCGCCTACAGCCATCCCGGCCAAAATCACAATAATCGCCATCACCACCAAAAGCTCCATT
>JAFGCM010000084.1 GCA_016932635.1 Candidatus Omnitrophota bacterium | reverse complement strand
CTGCTACTAGTTCATTAACCAAAACCGGACATTTCTAAATGTTTTAAAATAGGACATTTCTAAATGTGCTTGACATAAGGCCTAGACGTTCTTGACTAAAAGCGCAGATTATGCTATGCTATTATTCCTATGTTCAAGCCAAAGCATAGCAGTTTGATATACCAGCCGAAGGTCTGCATCCAGATCGGGCTATTCACCAATGCCGCTTTAACTATCTTTAAATTCTTTGCCGGCATAGTGGGTCTTAGCAAGGCCATGGTTGCCGATGCCTTGCATTCTTTTTCCGATATTTTGACCACAGTGGTGGTTTATGTGGGTATCTGCATTGCCGAACGGCCAGCCGATGAAGACCATCCCTACGGCCATGGTAATGCCGAAACTATAGCTGCGGCTATAGTCGCCCTGATTATTCTGGGTTTAGGTATCTATGCGGCCAAGTCGGCAGTTTCCAGCCTTATTCAAGGACAATTCAAGCAACCTCTGGCTATTGCGCTCTGGGCGGCAATAGCCTCTATCTTGGCTAAAGAGGCCTTATTCCGTTATACTATTAAAGTCGGCCAGCTCAATAACAATCCTGCAGTTATTGCCGATGCCTGGCACCACCGTTCCGACGTTTACTCTTCATTAGCTGCATTAGTCGGTATTGCCGGGGCCAAAATATCATTTTTATATTTGGACCCCTTGGCAGGGCTGGTAGTTGCGGCGCTGATTGTCAAAATTGCCTTTCCACTGATTCGTTCTAACATCGGTATTATGATGGATGAAAAGCCCAATGCCGGACTAATTAGCAATATTGAGGGTATCGTCCAGAACTGCGAAGGAGTCAAGAAAATAGACAGCATTAAAGTGCACCGTCGAGGTTCACACTTTACCATTGACTTGGAATTGTCAGTGGATAGCAGTATCAGCGTTGCCGAAGGCCATAAGATTGCCGCCCGGGTACGCGATAAACTGCGCAAGAAAATACGCAGTGTGCGCGATGTAATGGTACATGTTAATCCCTATAAATGAAAGGTTGTCAAGATGCGTGAGGAAATCGAGAAGATTCTAGCCGAAGAAGTCAGGCCGATGCTTTCTATGCATGGCGGAGGAGTAGAATTGGCTGAAGTAACTGAAGACGGAACGGTAAAGGTTAAGTTGACCGGCGGCTGTTGCGGCTGTCCTTCAGCTCAAGCGACGCTGACTCAAGTGGTAGAAAGCGCTATTAAGGCCAAGTTGCCGCAAGTTAAAAAGGTAGAAGCGGTATAATTGAAGATATATATAGATGTCTTTGTAGCGGGAGTAACTTTAGGCTGGGGCCCCTGCCTTTATTTTTGCGCTCCGATATTGCTGCCCTATATTGCCGGTGCCCAGAAGGATTGGTTGGCGGGCTTAAAAATTAGCTTGGCATTCTCACTGGCGCGCATCCTGCCCTATACAATTTTAAGTATTATCAGCGCTACTTTAGGGCAATACCTGATTCGCCGATTTTACCAAGGTTTTGAAGGATTAATTATTTATTTTGCCGTGGGCGGCTTGATTACTTTATTGGGCATAATTATCCTAATAGGGAAGTCGGCCCAGTTTCATTCTTGTTTACCGTTTAAAAAAATAGCGGCAAAAGGGGTAAAAGAGATGTTTCTTTTAGGCCTGATCGTGGGCCTAGCCCCCTGCATTCCTTTATTGGGAGTGCTGGCATATATCGCAGTTTATGCTGAACACTTTTGGCAGGGAGCATTACTAGGGGTCTTATTTGGCCTAGGTACGCTTGTTTCGCCACTTATTTTGTTGGGTCCCTTAGCCGGTGAAACAGCAAGACTTCTATTCAAGAAACCTTTAGTCTATAAAATTTTTAGCCGTATTTGTGGCCTGTTTCTGCTGTATTTGGGCATAGGAATGGTAATTAAGGCCTTGCAGTTATGATTAAAGAAAATGTGCAAAGACTGCTTAAGGAACTGCCGGAAGGTGTGCAGCTTGTAGCGGCAGCCAAGGCCAGGACCGCCCAGGAAATAGAAGAGGCCATAGCAGCCGGCATTAAGATTATCGGTGAAAATTATGTTCAAGAGGCCGAACGGGTATTCAGAGCAGTTGGCCGGAAAGTAAAGCGGCATTTTATCGGCCATTTACAAAAGAATAAGGTCAACAAAGCCGTCAAGATATTTGATATGATAGAAACTTTAGATTCAGCCCCCCTGGCCGATGCGCTTGATAAAGCCTGCGCGCGCGAAAATAAAATAATGCCGGTATTGGTAGAAGTGAATAGCGGCCGGGAAAAACAAAAATTTGGTGTGCTGCCGGAACAGATCCAGCCGCTGATAGAAGAGCTATCCCGGAAACAGCACATCAAAGTAGTCGGCCTGATGACTATGGGTCCGCAATTTGGCGACCCGGAACAAGCCCGACCGTATTTTAAGGAAACGAAAAAAATATTTGAGCGGATTAAAGGTTTAAGTTTACCGAACGTAGAAATGCAATATCTTTCGATGGGGATGAGCAATAGTTATCAAGTAGCCGTAGCAGAAGGGGCTAATCTGGTCAGGATAGGGAGTAAAATCTTTGGCGCAAGAGAAAGTGCAGATTGAAGCTAGAAAAAGAATAGCCAAGCGGGCTTCTCAAGAAGCAGGGAAGATACTATTAACCAGCTTTGGCCAGAAGCTGCGGATTAAAAGCAAAGGTGACCGGGATTTAGTTACACATATTGACCAACGGGCCGAAACAGCGATCATAAAATTAATTAGAAGACACTTTCCGCAAGACGGCATTTTATCCGAAGAGAGCCCTGCCGTTGTTTCCCGCTCAGGATTTCGCTGGATAATCGACCCCATCGATGGCACGCACAATTTTATTCATCAGATCGCCATTTTCGGCACCTCGATAGCTTTGGAGTTTAACAACCAGGTGGTGTTAGGTTTAATTTATATGCCCGTAACAGATGAGCTTTACCTGGCCCAAAAGGGAAAAGGCGCTTTCTGTAATGGTAGGCGCCTTAGTGTATCCAAACGAAAGATTAAAGAAGCCACTGTAATTTATGATAGCAGTCTGCGCCTAAAAAAGCGGCTGATGTTTAAATGTTTGGATGAGCTAATAGATAAGATTTTCAATGTGCGGATGTTTGGTTCAACAGTACGCAGTTTAAGTTATGTAGCTTCGGGTAAAGTGGAAGCGGAGATAGAATTTAACGATAAAGTCTGGGATTTTGCCGCCGGACTGTTATTGGTGCAGGAAGCCGGCGGTCAGGCCACGGATTTTCAAGGCCGACCTTGGAGCACCGACAGTAAAGGATATATTGCCTCAAACCAAATCGTCTACAAGGATATTTTTAAAGCGTTAAAAGGAGGCTTACAGCAATGAAAGAAAAAAAGCCTAAGCTGCACTGTTGTGAACGCTGCCAGATTTACTGGAGCTGCGATACCAAGTGGTATCGCGGAGAGCGCCACGAAGAAAATATCTGCTGCTCAAGATGTAATTTTTATAGTGAATGTTTAACTAAGCCAAGGCACAAGGAAAAGCCTTCCTAAAGAATATGTTCGAGATTAAGAAATACCCTGATAAAATTTTGCGCCGCAAATGTAAGCCGGTGGAAAAAATTACACCCAAAGAAGCAAAGCTGTTTAAGGATATGCTCGGGCTGATGCTTAATTCATCCGGAATCGGCCTGGCCGCGCCACAGCTGGGCATTAATCTGAGAATGATCGTTGCCGATATCGGAGCAAGCCCGGTATTTTTGGCTAATCCCCAAGTAGTCAAGGCCCAAGGAAACGCTAAAATGGAAGAAGGCTGTTTGAGCGTGCCTCAAGTTACGGTCGTCATCAACAGGCCCGATAAAATTACTGTCCAAGGCTTAGATGAGAATAATCAGCTTATTGAAATTCAGGCCCATGGGCTTTTGGCCCGGGTGATTTTACATGAGATCGACCACTTAAACGGAAAGTTAATCCTTGATTATATGAGTTTTTTACAAAGGTTAAGATCTAAATTAAGATGTTCAAAAAAATCTTAGCAGAGTTAAGGCACCACGCCCCGTTTACTATTTTTGGCGCCTTTACCGGAATAATCCTGATGTTGTTATTCTCCAGGTTACCCCAAAATGTTTCCTATCGGCTGTTTTATGTGTTTCATCCCCTGCACGTAGTATTAAGCGCCTTGGTTACAGCCTCGATGTATGAATTGCATAAATGCGGTCAGCTAAAAACTAAATGTAATCTTTGGATTCTGTTGATGATCGGTTATCTTGGTTCGGTGGGCATAGCTACATTGAGCGACTCACTGATCCCTTATTTAGGGGAAACAATGCTCAAGATGCCCAAGAGGCATCTGCATTTAGGTTTTATTGAGAAGTGGTGGCTGATTAATCCCCTGGCCATAATCGGAATTGCCATTGCTTATCTTAAGCCGCACACCAAGTTTCCCCATGCGGCGCACGTACTATTAAGTACCTGGGCCTCGCTGTTTCATATTATTATGGCTGTCAACGGAAGCCTAAATTGGTTTTCTCCGCTACTGATTTTTTTATTTCTGTTTTTGGCAGTGTGGATTCCCTGTTGTATCAGCGATATTGTCTTTCCGCTGTTATTTGTTAAAGAACGTTAACTTTTTATTAAAGGAGGAGGAAAAAGTACGCAAAATGATTAAGATTAAACGTGCCTTGATTAGTCTGTCGGATAAAACGGCAATGGAAGATTTAGTTAAAACACTTAATGAATTCGGCGCGGAAATTCTTTCTACCGGAGGAACGGCCCAAAAAATTAAGGAGCTGGGCATTCCGGTGAAAGATGTTTCTGAATACACCGGTTTTCCCGAGATGATGAACGGCCGGGTAAAGACGCTGCACCCTAAGATCCACGGCGGGCTTTTGGCTTTAAGGGAAAATCCATCTCATCTGGAGCAAGCCCGGGAGCACAACATTGAGATGATTGATATGGTAGTGGTTAATCTTTATCCTTTTGAAAAGACTATCGCCAAGGAGGGTGTCACCCAAGAAGAGGCGATTGAAAATATTGATATCGGCGGGCCATCGATGCTCAGGAGCGCAGCCAAGAATCACCGCTCGGTAGCGGTGATTACTAATCCGCAAAGATATCCGGATATTATTCGGGAGCTGAAAGCAAATAACGGCTCTCTATCCGAAACAACCTGCCGAGATTTAGCGGTAGAAGTATTTAGGCGTACAGCTGAATATGACAGCGTAATTTACAATTATCTTAACCAGCAGACCAGCAGACCAGCAGACCAGCAGACCAGCAGACTATTTCCCGATAAATTAACCCTAAACTTCGCCAAGGTGCAAGATTTAAGATACGGCGAGAATCCGCACCAAAAGGCTGCATTTTATAAAGACCCGGAAGCAAAAGAATCCGGTATTTGTTCTGCCCGGCAGATTCAGGGAAAGGAATTATCGTTTAATAATATCATT
>JAFGCM010000083.1 GCA_016932635.1 Candidatus Omnitrophota bacterium | reverse complement strand
TATTAATGGGTACCGGCATGGGCATGCATTCCTACTCGATTATGGAGCAGGGCAGGGTAGATGAAATCTTAAGCTCAAGGCCCGAGGAAAGACGCGCTATCTTTGAGGAGGCCTCCGGTATTACTAAATATAAGTCCAAAAAGGAAGAGGCCCTGCGTAAGCTTGAGCGCACCGGAGAAAACTTGCAGCGGATCGGTGATATTATTGTTGAGGTTAGCCGCCAGATCAAATCAATGGAGCGCCAGGTCAACCGCGCCCGACGCTACAAGGAAGAGTTTGAGCGCCTCAGAGAATATGAGTTAAAAGTCGCCCAGTACCAATCCTATAACTTTAGCAAAGAAAAATTTGCTTTAAGCGAAGAGGTGAAGAATTTTGAACGACAAGAGCACAGCTTTAGTGTCCAAATGAACAGTTCTTTCACAGGTTTAGATCAGGCCAAGAGTGAGTTGTCCCGCCTGGAAGAGGAGTTTTCCAGAATTCAGTCCGAGAGTTTTGAATTGAATGCTTCCATCCAAACCAAAGAAAATAAGCTTATTCTGGACCAGGAGCGGATTGCCGAACTTACTCAGCGTCAAAAAGACATGGATGGGGAAATTAGCAGCCTGGTGAAAAAAATCAGTGTTACTTTGGATGAGCTGAAGCAGACGCAGGAAAAAATCCAAGCGCTGCAGGAAACGAAACAGGCGCAAAATTTTTCCCTCAAAGAGATGGAAGAAAGTATTGAGCAGATCCTGGCTGCCATCAAACAGCTGCAAAAACAGATTGGCGAAAACAAGGCGCAGGAAATGGAAGTATTGGCCGAAGAAAGCCGAGTAAGGAATGACTTGAGTAAACTCACCGCCAATTTGGCGAGCTCCCAGGCGCGCCTGCGGCGCTTAGGCGTGGAGCAGGAAAGAACCGGCCAGGAATTGCTGAACATTGAACAAAGGCTTCAGGGCTGTGTTGTGGAAACCGAAGAGCTGAATGAACAAGTCAAGAGGGCCACCAGAGAAGTTTGGGACTTCAAAAGCAACCTGAATCTCAAATTGGAACGCAAGCAGAAACTGGATAGCCAGTCTGATGAACTGAATCAGCAAATTACTCAACTTCAGTCCAGCCTGAATTTCTTAGAGGAAATAACCAGACGTTACGAAGGGTTTTCCCAAGGTGTAAAGTCAATTCTGGCGGCCATTGATCAGCAGGCCTTAAAAATAGAAGGCATATCCGGCGTAGTGGCCGATTTGTTGCAAGTCGCTCCGGACTACCGGCTAGCCCTGGAGATGGTTTTAGGAGAGAATGCCCAGGCAATTGTGGTTGAGAATAGACTGGCCGCTGTAACAGCCATCAACTACCTCAAGTCCCAAGACTTAGGCCGAACAAATTTTATTTGTCTGGATAGTTTAGGCGCGGGCCAAGCAGCACCCCGAAAACTAAAAGCTGAGGGCTTAAGGCCGGCCCGGGAATTTGTTCGGGCCGAAGCCAAATACCAAAAGCTTGTAGAATATCTGTTTGCCAATACCTTTATTGTGCAGGATGTAGCCAGTGCTTGTGAGCTGCTTCAGGATGTTTCTGCCGACATCAAATTGGTTACTGCCGAGGGTCAAATTTTTAGCTTTTGCACAGTTACAGGCGGGAGCCTGCCCAAGAATTTAGAGACTAGTCTTTTGGGCCGCCGAGAAAAGATTGTCCAGATCAAAAGCGAATTAGAGCTCAAACAGAAAGAAAAGGCCCATCTGGAAAGCCTGCAACTTCAGCAAAGACAGGAAATAGACGAGCTGCAAGAAACGATCAAACAAAAGGAAACTGCGCTGAATGAAGTAAAAATAAAATTGGCTCATAAAGAAAATGAACAGGCTAATATTGAAACTGAGAAAAAGCGTTTTCAAGATGAACTGTCCGTTTTAAAATTAGAGGCCGATGAGACTGGGGATGAGGTTAAAAGCTTACATAGCGAAGAGCAAGGCCTGAACCAGAACTTAGCAGAAATACAGAAAAAACAAACTGAGCTGCAAGAGCGTATTAATAGCAAACAAGAGTTAATTGCTCAGGAGACTCAAAAACAACAAAATACGCTGGTAGAAATTGCCCAGACCAAAACGCAACTTTCCGGATTAGACCGGGAAGCCGAAGAGCTGGAAAGAAGATTGGAGTTAGTGCGTGTATCTGAGGTTGAAGAGCAAAAGCTGCACCAGGCCCGGACCAAAGAGGCCCAGGATGCCGCCTCTAAGATTGAGCAGCTGAAGCAGGAGTCCGCTGAACTTAATTTAACAATCAAAGATTTATCCGCGGCTAAAATAAAGATTGAGGAAAAGATTGGGCAAGCTATTGAGAAGCGCAGGGAGCTTTCAGAAATTATTCGCGAGTTAGAACAAAAGGCGCGAGAAAGGCAGAATGAGCTGGATGCGCTCAGAGAAAAACGCTCCGGAGTTCAGCTTAAGCTTTCCGAATTAAATTATAAACACGAGGCCTTAAGAGAAAAGATGCTGCAGAATTACCAGATTAATCTGGAGGTCTCCTTGCAGGAAGTCCAGGATATTGCCGAACCGGAGGGGTTTGTTTTTGAAGAAGTCAATCGGCTGAAGAAAAAGCTGGAAGGAATGGGTCCGGTTAACCTGATTGCCATTGAGGAGAATGAACAGCTGGTAGAGCGCCACAATTTCTTGGTTGCCCAGCAAGAGGATTTAATCCGGGCGCAGGAATCCCTGCGTAAAGCAATTTCCCAGATTAATCATACTGCCAGGAAGTTATTCGCCGAGACCTTTGCCCAAATCCAGGTGAATTTTAAGGAATACTTTCGCATTTTATTCGGCGGCGGCGATGCCCGGCTGATTCTTTTGGATGAAAATAACCCCTTAGAAAGCGGTATCGAGATTGTGGTGCGCCCCCCGGGAAAGAAACTGCAGAACATCTCTTTACTTTCCGGAGGAGAAAAGGCCTTAACCACTATTTCGCTTTTGTTTTCCATTTTTAAAGTAAGACCCAGTCCATTCTGTATCTTAGATGAAGTGGATGCGCCCTTGGATGAGTCCAATGTCGGTCGCTTCACCAGCCTGTTATCCGAGTTTTTAAAGACCTCCCAGTTTATCATCATTACCCACAATAAAAAGACCATCAATATGGCCGATGTGATGTACGGCATCACCATGGAGAAGTCCGGCGTCTCAAAATTAGTCTCGGTGAAATTTACGGACGAAAAACAGCCGCGGACCAGAGAAGAACTCGCCCAAGTCGAAAAATAATCCTTTAATATCTAAATTTATTCTGTGTTGGTGGAGTAGATGTGGGTGCGGTTTTTACCGGCACCTTTGGCGTGATAGAGGGCGCTGTCGGCTTTGGCAATCAGCGCGTCCTTATTTTTGGCGTCTTGGGGAAAAGAGGCTAACCCTAAACTAATGGTCAAGTTTCTGTTGGGTTGAATTTCTTGACCGGGGAAGGCAAATCTTTCCACAGCCTGCCTTAATCTTTCGGCCATACCCCAGGCCGATTCCTTGTTAGTGTCAGGCAACACTACCACAAATTCCTCACCCCCATAACGAGCCAGGATATCGCTTGAGCGACAGGTCCTTTTTAAAATCTTAGCAATATTGATTAACACCCGATCCCCGGCAGGGTGGCCCAAGGTATCGTTAAAATTCTTGAAATTATCGATATCAATCATAACTAGAGAAAGCGCTCTTTTGGCCTGTTCTGCCTCTTTGAGTTTTTTACTCAATAGATACTGGAAACGGCCATGGTTAATCAGATTGGTTAGGGAATCAGAGTGGGAGAGACTAACCGTTTTTTCGTAAAGATGAGAGTTTTCAATGGCTAAACCGGCCTGATTAGCAAACATCGTCAAGATGCGGATATCGTCCTTAGTAATCGGCTTTTTGGTAAAGATATTATCTACCAGGATGACGCCAATAGTTTTATCTTTGGCCTTTAAGGGAACAGTAACAAAATGCTCCGTTTTTAATAAGGCGCAAATCGGGTCTTTAACCTTTTTGCTCACATCATCCGTGGTAATCTCAAAGGTCATCCCCTCAAGGACGCTGAGCGCTAAAATGCCGGCGCTTTCCCGCAAGGGTATCTTGATTGATTTAACCAGCCGGTCCAGTTTCTGACCCTTTTTCTTAGCAAATTTTCTGGAAGCATTGATTAGGTCTTTGAGCGTAGTTTTTTCGGCTTCGATCTTTTGCCAGATTTTATCGGCCTCCTCCGATGTATCCGGACCGATGCCAAGCTTGCCTTCCAGGGCCTTTTTTCTTTCATTGACCAGAAAAAGCATCGCCCGGTTAAACCCTAAGCCTTCATGAGAGGTGACGCAGGTAAGAATGATGTAGAGGATCTCATCGAGCTTAAGGGTACTACGCATCAGGTTGCCGATTTCATAGAACATCCACAGCTCAGAGCGCGATTTCACTAATTCCTGATCCAACCGGTCTTTTTCCATAATGCAATAATCTTATAGGAAAACTATAGGCTTGTCAAGAGAGTTTTTTGAGCTGTAAAAGAACTAGGTGAGGCTGGACTTAATAAAGTTTTTTAAAGATGAAAAATTATCTGTAACACACATTAGACAAAAACCGCTTGACAAGATAAATTTTTGTGTTACAATAAATTAGTCTTCGGGGCAGGGTGCCCTGCCGGCCTTGAGCAATTCCGGGCAGGCAGGAATTCCCGACCGGTGGTTACGCAGAAAGCGTACACCGGCGCTTCCTTTAGCGCCGGGTGTTAACGCAGAGCGCGTACACCGGCGCTTCCTTTAGCGCCGGGTGTAAAGCCCACGAGTCCCGCATCATACGGGACAGAACTGGTGACCCGCCTGCCTAGAGTTATTGGTGGCGGGCAGGGATTCCAGTGCCGATAGTAACAGTCTAGATGAGAGAAGATACTCAGTTCGTAGTTTTGAGTTCGTAGTTCGTAGTGTAGACCCCGAAGAAAAAAATCGGGGATTTTTTTTGACCATGAGTGACTTTAATACAATTCCAGAGATAACCGAGGATTTAAAGCAGGGTAAGATGGTCATCGTGATTGATGACGCCGAGCGGGAAAATGAAGGTGATTTGATTATGCCGGCGGCATTCGTAACTGCTGAAGCAATCAATTTTATGGCTAAGCACGGACGTGGTCTAATCTGTATGCCGATGGAAGGAAAAAGACTAGATGAATTAAACCTGCATCCAATGGCACAGGAGAAGAAAGACCCGTTTAAGACGGCCTGGGCCATATCAGTTGATGCTAAACAGGGAGTGACAACAGGCATTTCCGCTTCCGACCGGGCCCAGACTGTCAAGACGCTGATTAGTCCAGAGACTCGGCCCGATGATTTAGTTAAGCCTGGGCACATTTTTCCCTTACGCGCGCAAGAGGGTGGGGTGTTGAGCCGGGCCGGACACACCGAGACCTGTGTGGATTTAATGAAGCTGGCCGGGCTTTATCCGGCGGGTGTGATTTGCGAGATTATGAATGAAGATGGCACAATGGCCAGGACGCCGGAGTTGTTTGAATTTGCCCGCAGGCACTCGTTGAAAATTTGCACTGTTTGCGACTTAATCGAATATAGAAGAAAGCGCACCAAGCTGATACATCGGATTGAGCAAACCAGCTTACCTACAGATTACGGAACCTTTAAGCTGATGGTTTATGAATCAGAGGTGGATAAGTTGCATCATCTAGCCTTGGTCCTGGGTGAGATTAGTACTCAAGACCCTGTTTTAGTGCGCGTTCATTCCCAGTGTCTGACCGGAGATGTGTTTGGTTCCCAACGCTGTGATTGCGGCAAACAATTAGAACAGGCTCTAAAATTAATCCAAAAGGAAAAAAGCGGCGTAGTGTTATATATGCGCCAGGAAGGCAGAGGTATCGGTTTAGTTAATAAAATTCGCGCCTATGCCTTACAGGAGCAAAAGCAGCTGGATACCGTTGAGGCTAACCACGCCTTAGGCTTTGATGCGGATTTGCGCGATTATGGCATTGGGGCGCAAATTTTAGTTGAGTTGGGAATAACCAAGATTAAACTTTTAACCAATAATCCTAAAAAGATAGTCGGCCTGGAGGGCTATGGCCTGGAGATTACCCAGTGTTTGCCCCTGGAAGTAAAACCTAATTCCTTAAATATCGACTACCTCAGAGCTAAAAAAAGAAAATTAGGCCATATATTGAGGAACGTGTAGTAGTAAACCAAAAAAGGAAGGAGAGGAGAAGATGGTGAAGACGATTGAGGGACAGCTGATTGCTAAGGATAAGAAATTTGGCTTGATTGTTTCGCGCTTCAATGATTTTATCAGCAAGCGTCTTCTGGATGGCGCGCTGGACACGCTGATTCGCCACGGAGCAAAAGAAGAGGAGTTAGCAGTAGTTTGGGTGCCGGGGGCGTTGGAAATTGTTTTAGCGGCCAAGCGTATGGCGCAAGGCAAAAAATATGATGCCGTGATTTGTCTGGGCGCAATCATCAGGGGGGCTACGCCCCATTTTGATTATATCGCTAGTGAAGCGGCTAAAGGCATTGCGGCAGTTAATCTAGAAAGCGGCAAGCCTGTAACTTTTGGAATAATTACCGCAGATAATCTAGAGCAGGCCATTGAACGCGCCGGCAGTAAAGCCGGCAACAAAGGCCAACAGGCCGCCTTAAGCGCCATCGAAATGGCTAACCTGATAGAGAAGATATAGATGCGTAAGCGCAGTAAGTCCAGAGAGCTTGCCCTGATATTTCTT